>DATLJG010000377.1:0-10694 GCA_035538995.1 Hyphomicrobium sp.
CGTCTTCCCTGTTTCGCGTTTTGTGAGGTTGACAGATGCAATACGCCTTTGTTTCGCGTGCCGTTGCCTACGTTTCTTGTCTCTCGACAATGAGCCTGCTGATGACGTCGATGGCCATCGCCGCCATCAACGTCGGAAAAACCCACACTCAGTTCGCAAGCCCCACGACCACCTCCGTCTCCGGCATCGTGGTCGCGAACGCAGAGCAATTCGGCGCTCTCGCCGATCATTCCCAAATTGAAATGCTGGCTGCCAGATTCTGGTCTGCAAAGATCTAGAATGCCATTCGCTCCGGGTAACGTGAGGGTCACCCCAAGCCCTTGGGCCTGCGAAGCGCCGGAGTGGATATCACCGCAATGACCGCAGCTCTCCGGGGCTGCGGGAACAGGCACCGGATGCGAGCCGCTAATCCCGGCTCGCGTTGCGCTGCTGCTTGACCACCCGGTCGATCGCCTGCAGCTCCGCGATCAGCGCGCCGAAGTCCGTCAGCGGCACCATGTTCGGGCCGTCGGACGGCGCGCGATCCGGATCTTCATGCGTCTCGATGAACAAGCCCGCGACGCCTGCAGCGACCGCGGCGCGCGCCAGAACCGGCACGAAGCGCCGATCGCCGCCGGATGAGGTTCCCTGGCCGCCCGGCTGCTGCACCGCATGGGTCGCGTCGAAGATCACCGGAGCACCGGTTTCCGCCATCTGAGGCAGCGCGCGCATGTCGACGACGAGTGTGTTGTAGCCGAAGCTCGATCCGCGCTCGGTAACGAGCACGTTCGGATTTCCCGAACCCGTTACCTTGGCGACGACGTTCTTCATATCCCAGGGTGCGAGGAACTGCCCCTTCTTGATCTTGACGACCCGTCCCGTCTTCGCCGCCGCGACCAGCAGATCGGTCTGGCGGCAGAGAAAGGCTGGGATTTGCAGGACATCGACAACCTCGGCAACGAGGCTACACTGAGCGATCTCGTGCACGTCCGTCACGACCGGCAGACCGTAGCGCTCGCGAATTTCCGCGAAGACCGGCAGCGCCGCGTCGAGCCCGATCCCGCGCTTGCCGCTCAGCGACGTGCGGTTGGCCTTATCGAACGAAGCCTTGAAGACCAGACCGAACCCGAGGGACTTCGACACCTCGGCCAGAGCCGCCGCCATGTCCAGCGCGTGCGCCCGGCTTTCCATCTGACACGGCCCGGCGAGCACCGAAATCGGCGCATCGTTGGCAAAGAGCACGTCGCCGGCGCGAACCTGCGCAGCGGGCTTTATCGTCTCGTGTTGCGTCATGCTGGCGATTATAGCGGCCGGGGTGCGCCGCTGCGAGCCCTCTCGCTGAATTAGCCCCGCAAAACAAAAACGGCGGCCTGCTGGCCGCCGTTCAGGAACCCTACGGTTCGAATTCGTTAGATCAGGTCGATCTCGGCCGGCAGATAGCTCGTGACTTCAAGACCGACTTCCTGTTCGCGAACGGAAGGCTTTGTCCAGACTTTCATGGTGTGTCCTCCTTGAGATTCGACAGGTTTGCTCCTGTTGGTTGTTTACATAGTGAAATAACGTCCAAAATTCCAATCTCATTTCGCTAACGGCGTCCAAACTTTTCGTGATCGCCGAAGCTAAAACGTTACGTTATTTCATCTACTTGCACCCCCGCACGTACGATCTCGCGGCAAAGAAAGTGCGTCAGCCGTCGCGGCGGAAGTTGCCTCGCATCCCGATACGTTTTCGCGAGGGCCAGCGCACAGCCAAGGCCGGCATGACGGGCTGCCGTTTCGGCGACGGCCGTATCTTCACAAGAATTTTGATTTCCTACTCGTAACTCTTTGAAGAACCATAACTATAATATGACACAACTTGTGCCATTTGCGCCCCACGCAGACCATCGGTTGGCCTGCGCTGCCGCGACGGCGTTAGGTCGGACCTCATCCGGTGTGATACAAAATTAACCGCAAGCCGCGAGTCGGGAGGCGGCACAACAAAAATGATGGGGACTACAAATGCTTGAACAATATCCTTGGATCGAGCCCGTTCTGATCGGTGCCGTGATCGTGTTCGTGCTCGATCTGATCGGCAACATGATCTCGTTTTCGAACCGGTTCCTGAATGCGTTGGCGACGGCGATCGTCTTCGCGGTCGTATTTGGCGGACTGCTTTACAGCGGCGCGCTCAAGCTCGACGTGAAAACGGTGGAAACCGCGCCCGTCGAGGCTCCGGCAAACACGATGGCGCCGGCGACGCCCGCTCCCTCGACAACGCCCTGACGGCGCACGACGCACAACACAACAAGCTCGAAAATGAAAATCCCGGCCTTGGCGCCGGGATTTTTGCTTTCTGAAGGCTTCGAAAAGCGCGTCTCTTACTTCTTTTCTTCGGTGACCTTCAGGCTGGCCAGATATTCAGCAACCGGCTTCAGCGTCTCTTCGTGCACCGACTGCAACAAAGCCGTCATGCCGATGTAAGTCTTACGCTCGTCGGTACGGAAATCGTTCATCGTCTTCAGCAGATATTCGGCATTCTGCCCGGCCAGTCGCGGACGCTGGGTATCGCCTTCGTATTGAGCCTGATGGCAGCCGTCACAGTTGATGGTGTCGAGAACACCGCGTGCTGTCTTGACGTCTTCAGCGGACGGAGCCGGCTGCTCGATTTCAGGCCACTTCTGCTCGGAGAAATACGTCGCGAGCGACTCCATATCGGATTTGCTCAAGCCATCGACGATCGGAGTCATCATATCGTTTTTGCGCCGGCCGTATTTGAAATCCCAAAGCTGATTCAGGATATAGAGGCGCTTCTGTCCCCAAATGACCGGTACGGTCTTATCCATTGGAACGCCGGCCTCGCCGTGGCAACCGGCGCAAACGTCGGTGAGATCCTTAAGGCTTTGCGCGGACGCCGTCGCAGAATTACCGGCGATCAAGGCGCCGATTAGGAACAGTCCTGCAGGAATTGCGGCCACCGTCTTCTTGGTCATCCAAAGTCTCCGTCAACAATTCAATTCTTCAGAGTGGCTGCCACACTGCATGCGACGGCCATGATTCAGCGAAGGTCCGGTAAGGGAAACAAAATCGACCGTTCTCTTATGAGCATTGACGGAGATCAGTCAAACGCACAAGGCCTACAAAAAAGCGCTTTTGACACAGGCACAATGTGTGCAGCGCAAAAAATGCAATGCAGCGCGCTGCACAACGATTCGCCTAAACCAACCGGCTTTGTTCGACGGCGGCTGCGATGAAGCTCGCGAACAGCGGATGCGGATCGAACGGCCGCGACTTGAGCTCCGGATGATATTGCACGCCGATGAACCAGGGATGGTCCGGGTATTCCACCGTTTCAGGCAGAAGGCCGTCGGGTGAAAGCCCAGCGAACCTGAGCCCGGCACGTTCAAGCCTTTCGCGATAACGCATGTTGACTTCGTAGCGGTGCCGGTGGCGCTCCGAGATCGTCGTGGCGCCATAGACCTGCGCGATGCGGCTTCCCGGAAGGAGTGCCGCGGCGTAAGCCCCGAGCCGCATGGTGCCGCCAAGCTCGCCGCCCTGGCGGCGTTCTTCCAATTCGGCGCCGCGCATCCACTCCGTCATCATGGCGACGACGGGTTCCGCCGACTCTCCGAATTCCGTTGAACTGGCGTTTGCTATACCCGCCAGATTGCGCGCCGCTTCCACGCACGCCATCTGCATACCGAAGCAAATGCCGAAATACGGAACGCCGCGTTCACGCGCGAACTTCGCCGCCAGCACCTTGCCTTCGGAGCCGCGCTCACCAAACCCGCCGGGTACGAGAATGCCGTTGACGCCTTCGAGATAGGGCGCCGGATCCTCGCGCTCGAAAATCTCGCTTTCGAACCATTCGAGCTTGACCTTGACGTGGTTCGCGATGCCGCCGTGAACCAGCGCTTCGTTCAAGGATTTGTAGGCATCCTTGAGGCCGGTGTACTTGCCGACGATGGCGATCGTCACCTCGCCTTCCGGCTGTGCGATGCCGCGCGAAATCGACTCCCAGCGCCCCAGATCGGGCTTCGGCGCCCCGGTGATACCGAAGGCTGCCAGCACCTCGCGATCGAGCCCTTCGCGGTGATAGGCAAGCGGCACATCGTAAATCGACGCGACGTCGAGAGCCTGAATGACCGCTTCCGGACGCACGTTGCAGAACAGCGCGATCTTCTTGCGCTCCCCGACCGGGATCTCGCGATCCGAGCGGCAGAGAAGAATATCGGGCTGAATGCCGATCGAACGCAGCTCCTTGACCGAGTGCTGCGTCGGCTTGGTCTTGAGTTCACCCGCCGACGGAATGAACGGCATCAGCGTCAGGTGAATGAACACCGATGACCCGCGCGGCAGCTCGTTGCCGAGCTGGCGGATCGCCTCGAAGAACGGCAAGCCCTCGATGTCGCCGACCGTGCCGCCGATCTCGACCAGCACGAACTCGACGTCCTCGTTGCCCGACAGCACGAAATTCTTGATGGCGTCGGTGACGTGCGGGATGACCTGCACGGTGGCTCCGAGGAAATCGCCGCGCCGTTCCTTGGCGAGAATATCCTGGTAGATGCGCCCCGTCGTGACGTTGTCCGACTTCTTGGCCGGAACGCCGGTGAATCGCTCGTAATGGCCGAGGTCGAGGTCCGTTTCGGCACCGTCATCGGTGACGAAAACCTCCCCGTGCTGATACGGGCTCATGGTGCCCGGATCGACGTTCAGGTAGGGGTCAAGCTTCTTGAGCCGGACTGAATACCCGCGCGCCTGAAGAAGCGCGCCAAGAGCGGCTGATGCGAGACCTTTTCCAAGGGAGGAGACCACGCCGCCGGTGATGAAGATATACCGTTGCATGGGCCTTGGTTCTCGCACAGACAGCCCCGGATTCGGAAGGGGCTTTTTTGCACCTAACCGTCCGAAAAGGTCGCAACACCCGGTCTTTACGGCGTCCGGCTACGTTGCAGCTACCTACCACAGTGCTCGGCGACCTCCTGAGTGGCCGCGGCCTGCACGTCGGGCGGCACGGATTCAGAAGCGATTTCAGCCTTGAGGGCCGCGGCCGTCCCGTGTATCGGGCGTGCCGCCGTATCGCTAGGATCGGAACCGTAGGTGACGTCGATCGCGACCGTCCGATAGTCCAGCGGACGGACGTTTATCTGCTCCGTCTTGGTGCTGATTTTCGTCCTGCCGCATGTCATCGAAGTCTGGGGCGCACTCGCCCGGAAGGTCTTGGCGTGCTGCTCCTCCCCATATTCGGCGGCTCGCGCCAGCGCGATCTTTTCGAGGCGTGAGGCCGGCGTTCCGGGCGGTCCCGACGCGGTGACGCGCAGGCTGCCATCGGCATTCGCCGTCACGGCATAGCCGTTGGGGGAAAAGAAGCTGGCCGGCTGATAAGTGGCGATCGACGCCGTCGAAAAATCGCTCAGATCGGCGCCGCAGGCCGTCAGCGACAGAGTCGCAAACGCGGCTGCCAGGATCGTGCCGGAACGCCGGGCTCCGCCAATACCGCCACTATGCCGGCGTTCGTTCCGCACGCGCGTGCTCATGGACAGCCCCTCGCCCCAGATTCCCCGCATCTATCCTTGCAGGGAAACGAGCGCCGGTCCATCCGGCCGCATGAAATGCGACGTGCAGATCGCTACTGGTTTTGCGGAACCTGAGGAGACTGCGGCTGCAGCTTGTCGAGAATACCACCGCGACCCGGGGCAGCAGGCTTGGAAGTCTCACCGGGAACAGCCGGACCCGACACCGGAGCGCTGCCAGGCTTGACGGTATCGAACACCGAACCGACAGGAGCCGAGTTGCGCGCCAGCAGCGTCAGCAGAATGCTCGTCAGGAAAAAGGCCGCCGCCAGACCGGCCGTCGTCCGCGTCAGGAGGTTCGCCGTGCCGCGGCCGGTCAAAAATCCGCCGCCACCACCGCCGCCGCCGATTCCCAGTGCCCCGCCCTCGGATTTCTGCATGAGCACGACACAGACAAGCGCCGTGGCGATCATCAGATGGATAACGAGCAGAACGGTGGCCATAATCTAGCGATCCAGAAGCTTAAAAATCTCGTTGGCGGGGACTTAGCCCTGCAAGCGGCACGCTATACACCACACCATGGCGTCCGGCCAGCCCCAAGCGCCCGATGTTGCCATGTGACGGACGATTGTGGGCAATGGCCGCAGCAGGTCTGAGGCTAGGGCGCCTCGTAGGGAAGAACGGTCGTTTCGCCGAACCCCAAGATCGGCTGATTTGAGGTCCCATCCGTGGCGGCAGCTTCTGAGGCGGCGCCGCCCGAATGGCCTTCTCTGGCGAACGCCGAAACGGCCTGCGACAGACTGGTCGGCGCGCGCCGGGGCGTCACACTGCTGGATTTCTCCGTTGCCTTGGCCTTCTTGTGATGAGCCGGTTTTTGCGCCGGCTTCGTATCGGCAGCGGGCTTGCCATGGTCCTTGGCATCCTTGGCGCCGGGCTTCGCCGGGTCCTTCACCACTGGCGCGATCGGGTCGGCATCGGAATTGAGTTCGATCCGCGCCGCCGCCTTGCTGGCCTTCTCGGCGTCTGCCGACAGCTTCGCGTCACGGCACCCGAAACGCACTTCCTCATCGAGCTTGATGTAACGGGCGATCTCCCGAACCCGATCGGCGGAGAGATTGGTTTTCGCCCATTCCGGCCCTTTGCTGATGTCATTGACAATGCCGGACTTCAAAGACTTGGTCTGTTCGAGACGCAATTGCGTGCACGTGTCCTTGTCCAGCTTCGGCTTGGTCGCGTGTGCCGCGACCGGCAGAAGCCAAGCTATAAACAGGACAGCGGTGAATCGAATCGAAGGCATCATCGGCTCTCGTAAGCCCGAACTATGGCCAGAAAATCGCTCGCCTTCAAACTTGCCCCACCGACGAGCGCTCCATTGACGTTTTCCACCGCCAGAAGCGTCGCGGCATTATCCGGTTTCACTGACCCACCGTAGAGAATGCGGATCTTCGCGCCTTCGTCACCCGCTACCTCGATCAAATCCTGTCGAATGGCACCATGCACTTCTTCAACGTCGGCTGGCGTCGGTGTCAGCCCGGTGCCGATGGCCCACACGGGCTCGTACGCGATAACGGTGTTCGTAGCCGTGATTTCGCTGGGTAGCGATGTCTTGAGTTGCTGAGACACAACATCAAGTGTCATGCCCGCCGATCGTTCGTCTTGGGTTTCGCCGATGCAGATGATCGCAACGAGCCCGGCGCGATGGGCCGCCGTGGCTTTCGCTTTAACGTCGACGCTGGTTTCCCCGTGGTCGGCGCGACGTTCCGAATGCCCGACGATGATCGCCGAAGCTCCCGCATCCTTGAGCATTTCGGCGGCGATATCGCCGGTATGGGCGCCAGACGGCTTAGCGTGGCAATCCTGGGCGGCGAGCAAGAGCCGGGAGCCGGCCACGGCAGATGAAAAAGAGGCAATGAGCGTCACCGGCGGCGCAATCATGACGTCTGCATTGAGCGAACTGAGCGGCCCCGCCAGCGCCTCCCGGATTGAAAGAATCTCGCTCTGGCTACCTTTCAAACCGTTCATTTTCCAGTTCCCGGCCACCAGAGGCCGGATGTCGTAACCTTGCCCTGCCATGCTGTTCCTTCTTTATGGGGTGGAAGCATCTTTTTCGGGAAGCCCGTCTCCACACGGCGACGAGGCCTCTGCCCTTGCAATCTGCGGCAGCCTGCGCTTCATATCACGCCAATCCGCCCCGTCACGGGGTCGTTCACCACCTGAAGCCTGTTGACCCTACGCTCTATCGCGCGGCAGCGTCACGCTTCCATCAACCGGAACGTCAATTTCCATGCTTGAAGCCCTAAGACGCGGCGCCCAAACTCGGGTCGCTAAGGTGTTGTTCGGAATTCTGGTCTTCAGCTTCGGCATCTGGGGCGTCGCCGACGTCTTTCGCGGTTGGGGACAGGGCTACATCGCAAAAGTCGGCCACACCGAAATCTCTGCCGAAGAATTCCGCCGCAGCTATCAGCAGGAACTGGACCGGCTTTCGCAGCAGACCAAGCAGCACCTGACCGCCGAACAGGGCCATGCCTTCGGTCTCGATCGCCAGGTGCTCGCTCAGCTCATCGCCGGCACGGCGATTGAAGCGCACGCCGACCAACTGGGCCTCACGATCTCCGACAAAACGCTCGTCAAGGGCATCGAGAAAGACCCGAATTTCCAGACCGATGGCAAGTTCAATCACCAGGGCTTCGAGCAATTGCTCAACCAGATCGGCCTTTCCGAACGTGGCTTCCTCAATCTCCGTCGCCAGGATGAATTACGCGCCGCGATCATCGGCGCGTTCCTCAAGAGCCAGACGGTTCCCAAGCCCCTCTTCGAGCTGATGCACGCCTACAACGACGAGAAGCGCGTCGTCGAATGGGTCAAGATCGATCCCGAAGCGGTGACCGTCGCGACGCCGGACGAAGCGACGCTCAAGAAGCGTTATGAAGACGACAAGGCGCGCTACATGACGCCCGAGTACCGCAAGGTTCAGGTGCTGACGCTGACGACGGATGAGCTGAAAAAGCAGATCGATATCAGCGACGACGCGATCGCCAAGGCCTACGAGGCGCAGAAAGACACCTACAACACCCCTGAGCAACGGCGCGTTCAGCAGATCGCTTTCAAGGATAAGGCGACCGCCGAAGCCGCCTTGAAGGATCTGCGCGACGGCAAGAAAACCTTCGGCGACGTCGCCAAGGAAGCCGGAGCCAAGGACACCGACGTCGACCTCGGTCTCGTCACCAAGAAGGCGCTTATCGATCCGAAGGTGGCCGATGTCGCCTTCTCGCTCGAAAAGGACAAGTTCTCCGACGTCGTCGAGGGCCGCTTCGCGACGGTCATCGTCCGCGTCACCGAAATCATTCCCGGTGTGACGCGCACGCTCGCCGACGTGAAAGACAAGGTCCGCGACAAGCTCGCCAGCGATCAGGCTCACAACGACCTTCAAAACAAGCGCGATGAAATCGAAGACGCGCGTCTGGCCGGCAAAACCCTGAAAGAAATCGCCGACGAGAAGAAGCTCGCGTTCAAGGAAATTCCGGCGGCCGACGCCAGCGGCCTTGCCCCCGACGGCAAGCCGGTGATGGACTCTCCCGATCTTCGCAAGATCATGGCCCGCGCTTTCGCGCCCGATAGCAACGACGATAGCGCCGTCGATCTCACCAACGACGGTTTCGCATGGGTCAACGTCCTATCGACCGAAGCGCCGAAACAGAAGACGTTCGAACAGGTCAAGGACCAGGTGAAAGACAATTACATGTCGTCCGAACGCCGCCGCCTCATCGACGAATTGGCGAAGAAATTGACCGACAAAGTCAACGCCGGCGAACCGATGACCGCGATCGAAGGCGAAGCCAAGGGCAAGGTCGAAAAAACCGACCCGATCACGCGCAAGATGGTCCCGACCGGTCTGACCCAGGCCGCCGTTGGGCAGGCGTTCGCGCTTGCCAAAGGCAAGGCCGGACATAGCCCGTCCGCCGACCACGACAGCGAGGTCGTGTTCCGCGTCGCCGACATCATCCCGGCCGCGGCGCCGTCGTTGACCGAAACGGACCAGCTCACGCATGAACTTGCGGAGCAATTGTCCAACCAGACCCTGGGCGAGTACACCGAGGCGCTCAAGAAGCGTTTCGGCACCTCGATCAATCAGGCGGAACTCAATGCCGCCGTCGGCGTCAGCGAGCAGTGAGAAAAAGGTGACCGCCTTGACGGCAGCGTCTTCACCGAGCGGCGCCGGGTCCGGCCACGGCGCTGACGTCTTTCCGAATCCGGACGACTTCGCGCGTGGCTATCAAAATGGTACGCCGCAAGTCGTCTGGACACGCCTCGTTGCCGATCTCGAAACGCCCGTGTCGGCCTACCTGAAGCTTGGCGAACGCCGCCCGATGAGCTTCCTGCTCGAATCCGTCGAAGGCGGCTCGGCGCGCGGACGCTACTCCGTCATTGGCTTTTCACCGGACCTCATCTGGCAGGCGGAAGGCGAGACGGCGCGCATCAACCGCACACCCGTCACCGATCCCTCCGCGTTCGTCGCCGATGACAAACCGGCGCTCCAATCTTTGCGCCAGCTGCTCGCCGAAAGCACCATCGCGCTGCCCGAGTCATTACCGCCGATGGCCGCCGGCATATTCGGCTATATGGGCTACGATACCGTTCGCCTGATCGAGCGCCTGCCCGAGATGGGGCCCGACGCGCTCGGCGTCCCGGACGCCATCCTCATTCGTCCGACACTGATGCTGATCTTCGACAACGTCCGGGACGAGATGACTCTCGTGACGCCCGTTCGTCCGAGCCCGGATGTGTCAGCCAATGACGCCTATCGCCAAGCCGTCGAACGCCTGAAGACGGCAATCGACAGCCTCGACGCGCCACTGCCTCATGGATCGAAAGCACCGGCAACACCGGTAACGCTTGCCGAACCCGAGTCGAACACATCGGCTGGCGAGTACATGGAGATGGTCGCCAAGGCCAAGGAGTACATCAAGGCCGGCGATATCTTCCAGGTTGTCCTGTCCCAGAGATTTTCCGCGCCGTTCGCGCTGCCGTCATTTGCCCTCTACCGAGCGTTGCGCCGCCTCAACCCGTCGCCGTTCCTGTTCCATCTCGATTTCGGATCGTTCCAACTCGTCGGCTCGTCGCCCGAAATTCTCGTGCGCGTCCGCGATGGCGTCGTCACGATCCGTCCGATCGCCGGAACCGCGCGGCGCGGCGCCAACGAGGCCGAGGACAAGGCGCTCGCCGC
>DATLJG010000378.1:0-1867 GCA_035538995.1 Hyphomicrobium sp.
CAATGTCATCGCGTTGGATGCACAGCACAATGTCATCCAGGATCAACGGGTGATGGTCGAGCGCGACGATCGCAAGATCGTCAATCTTCACAAGGGAAGCACGCGATTTACTTACGCCTGCACGCCGAATTGCGAGCCGACCCTGACGATCGGCGACGACAAAAACTTCTTTGATTCCGTGCAACAGGCGAACTCGCAGAAAACCAAGTTCTCCGAAGGTACATCTGACTCGGGCAACGGTAACAACCAATAGCGTACTAGAAGCCGGGATCGGCGTGCGCAGCTGGGTCCGCCTCGAACGGTGTCGCGCCCCGGTCTCAGGTCCTTCACGATCGCTAAACCATCAATTGCAAAAAATCTTTCGATAAATGCCGCTTTAATCCGCTGCACTTAATTTGGCGCAGGAATTCATTCAGAGCGTTCAAGCGGTCCCATGCGTCTCCTCCCCTTCAAACGCGCAATTCGCAGCTTTCTCGGCCCCCGTTCGATCTTGCGGCAATGCCAAGCCGACGAACGCGGTGCGACGGCGATCGAATTTGCGATGGTCGCAACACCGTTCCTGATGTTCATTTGCGGACTTGTCGGCTGCGCCTTCTATTTCTTCATTACGAGTTCGATTGAGAAAGGCATGGACCAGACCAGCCGGCTCATTCGCACAGGCGAGGCCGTAACCGAGAAATGGAACGTAGATCGTTTCAAGAAGGGCATCTGCGACGCCGCCGGCGGCTGGATCGACTGCAAAAATATGCAGATCTTCGTAAAGTCCTATTCGAGCGGCTGGTCGGGATTGAACAGCGCCAAACCTCAGCCTTGCGTCGAAAATGGAGTCGTCGTCGAGAACCCGGCGCCCGGCAGCGATCTCATCGCCATTTATTCCGGCGCAGCCAGTGACGTTGTTGTGGTGACCGCCTGTTACAAATGGGATTTTCCCGCACGCCTTCCCCTCATGAAACTCGGTAACATGCCGGATGGATCGATGATGTTGCAGTCCTCGACGTCCTTCCGCAGCGAACCCTATCCAACCGGCTGAGCGCCGATCAGTCATCTCGCGGGAAGCCACCCATGCGCGCCATCTCACATTCGATCGCCAAAGCCCTGCTTCGCAAATTCAAAGCCAGCACGTCGGGCATTGCCGCCGTCGAATTCGCCTTACTCGCACCGCTGCTGATGCTGATGACGTTTGGAACGTTCGAGGTGTCTCGAGCTCTGCTCGTCCACAAACGTTTCCAACGGGCGACCGCGATGGTCGGCGACCTCGTCTCCCGTGAAAAGCAAGTCGGCTCGACCCCGACGGATGCTTCGAGCACCCTCGACGGCATGCTCATTTCGGCGGAGCACGCAATGGAACCCTACAGCTCTTCGCCTTTGCAGCTCTCGATCACGCAGCTTCGCGCTTCGAGCACGGACGCCAAGAAGACAAAAGTCGAGTGGTCGTGGTCCTATCACAACATGCCGATCGCCAGCTGCGGCGACGATAAATCAATGCCGGCGGAAGACATGATCAGCGCCGGCGATGCGGCGATCCTCGTCGAGGCGAAGTATGTCTACAAACCACTCCTGACCAAAATCGTCCCTGGGCTCGTCAGCGAGATGACCTGGTCGGACAAGATGACGTTTGCCCCACGATACGGGTCGGTCTTCTACGGCCAGGAGACCCAAAACCTCAAATGCCCGCCGGGCAGCGGCTGATCGGACGTACGCGGCCTTTTCTTGAGGCCGTTCAGCGCATAACACGATTCAATTATGCACTTTCGTCGCAATTGACTTGCAAAAGAGTTTGTGTGCGGATCAAATCGTGATCCGTCCGTAAAGCCTTGGAAAACGCACATTTTTTGAGCTTTCGGTTCACGCGCTGGCCTGTCCGGTG
>DATLJG010000379.1:0-7164 GCA_035538995.1 Hyphomicrobium sp.
AAAACCGTCGAGTTCGGAGCACTCCGGGTAACGCCGCGCGTCTGTTATTCGCGCCCGCCCACCGAGGAGCCTAAGACGACGAGCTTCGTCGAAGTCGATGAAACCCAGCTCGACGGCACCGAAAAGCGCATTTTCACCGGATGGATGTTTGCGGAAAGCCCTGGCCTCTACGGTCTGGAGCATCCGACCTACGATGTCTGGCTGACCGCGTGCGAGAAGCCGGTCCGCTCGACCGCGGAGAGTGCTCCCGCTCAGGGCGAAGGCACGGCAGCCGGCGACAACACGGCTGCGGCGCCCCCAGCCAACGCCGACGACGCCGGCGCGTCACAAGAATTTCGCCGTCGCGTAAGACGGTAGGCGCGCAATCAGCGGCCGCCGTAGGGCTTAAGCCCCGAGCAACCGCGCGACCTTTGGCGCGAAGTACGTCAAAACACCCGATGCTCCGGCGCGCTTGAAGGCCAGCAAGCTCTCGACGATCACTTTGTCCTCGTCGAGCCAGCCCTTCTCGAAAGCGGCCGCGAGCATCGCGTATTCGCCCGAGACCTGATACGCGAATGTCGGCACCTGAAACGTCTCCGAGACGCGCCGCACGATGTCGAGATAAGGCATGCCGGGCTTCACCATCACCATATCCGCGCCCTCCGCGAGATCGAGCGCGACCTCCCGCAGCGCTTCATCAGTATTGCCCGGGTCCATCTGATAGGTGCGCTTGTCGCCCTTGAGGAAGCCGGACGAACCGACGGCATCGCGGAACGGCCCATAGAAGGCGCTCGCGTACTTGGCGGCGTAGGACATGATCTGCGTATTGCGATGGCCCGCTGCTTCGAGCGCCGAGCGGATCGCGGCGATGCGGCCGTCCATCATGTCGGACGGCGCCAGCACATCGGCCCCGGCCTCGGTTTGCACCAGCGCCTGTTTGACCAGCGCTGCATTCGTCTCGTCGTTGACGATCTCGTCGCCGACGAGCAGCCCGTCGTGGCCGTGGCTCGTGTAGGGATCGAGCGCCACGTCGAGAATGACTCCGAGGTCGAGCTTCGCCGCCTTGATCGCGCGCGTTGCCCGGCAAACGAGATTGTCTGCGTTGAACGCTTCGCGGGCGTCGTCCGTTCGCTTCGCCGGATCGGTGAAGGGAAAGAGCGCTACCGCTGGAATGCCGAGCGTCACGGCCTCGCGTGCCGCTTCGACGATGAGATCGACGCTGAAGCGCTCGACGCCGGGCATAGATGCGACGGGTACGCGCCGGTTTTCGCCTTCGATGACGAACAATGGCCAGATCAGATCGCTCGCCGAAAGCCGGTGCTCCGCGACGAGCTCACGCGACCACGGTGCCTTGCGATTGCGGCGCATGCGAACGTCGGGAAACTGACCGGTTGCCGCGCTAAGGGTCGATTTGCCAAGACCGTTGGCGGGCGGGCGTGAACGTATAGACATCGTGACCTTTCAGGGACGTCTGAAATCTCGCTCGTATTGGACACGACGCGCCCGCCCGCGCAAGCCGTTTGCGGCAAGGCTGCGATGCACAGCGTTAATCGCAGATCTTTTTGTATCTGCGGTAGGCCATGTCGACGTGGAAATGGTTGCGATGCGCGGCATTGGCCTCGGGCCCGAGCGTCGTTCCGAAGATGCGGCAGGCGGCCTTGTGCGCGTCGTGCAGGAAGGCTTCGAGTTCGGGATCAGGTGATGCGCCGGCGTGCCGTCGCGCCGCAGACGCCAGATCTACTTTTTTCGCGTCGGATTTTCCTCCGCGCGAGCGCGATCCGCTCGCCGAATGCTTGCTGCCCGGCAAAGTCACGGTCAGCTTGGGCACGCCCTCGATGATGGTAGAGCGCGCCAATCCGCCCGCCGGTGCGCCGAGTTTCGAAGCCGTCGCCATTGGCGGTGTTTTAGCCGGCCTGTGATGTTCCGCGAGGTTCGCCTGTTCGGACTTTGCTGCGGCGGCAGCGTCCGCGGCTTGCTTTTCGGCGGCTGCTTTCTCGGCCGCGATCTGGGCCAGAATCTCGCGCTGCGGCGTTCCCCAATCGTCGAACACCGACGCCGTCTCGGACGATTCCAGCACGAACGCCCCGATATCGACCGCGTTGGCCAAGCCATGCTCGCTGAGCTTGGTCGACTTTCGGCCATAGGCGTTGCGGCACGAATAATCGCTCATCGTCTCGATTCTGATGATCTGCGAACCGAAGCGCTTGCGCGCCAGCGGCTGCAGATCGTGTTCAAGCCAATGGACAAGCGCTTCCGCGAGATCGCAACGGACGACGGGCGGCGGCGAAAAGGAAACCGTAGGGTTCTGTCCGATACTGATCAGCTCGATAGGCGCGGGTGCGCCGCAGGCTCCTTCCTTGATCGGCTCGTGCGGGATGGCGACGGCGTGAATCCGTTGCAGGACGATGGCGCAATGCGCTTTGGCATCGGCGATTTCTGCCTCCGTCCATTTATCCGTGGGCTTTTGAGCAGCCTCGGTGGCCGTAGTGGGACTTGCCGCTTTCGACGGCTCCTTGCCGTCAGTGGACTGAGCATCTGGTGGCGGAGCGGAATGCTGAGTCGGCGTGGAAGGGACGGTCGTGGTCTTCTTTGATTTTGCGGCCGCTACGTCGATTGCGAGCAGAAGCATGACAGCCGTGACGAAAAGGATGAGTGCCGCTCGGCCAAGGTCAGTCACGATTTAGTCCCTATCAGCAGTTCTTGACGGCCACTCCGGTACTTGACGAATCCGCTCTGGCAAGACAAGCGGCCAGCTCGCATCAGCGGGTGCGGGCCGGGCGCTGCGGCACGGGTACGCTGCACCGCCGTAAATTATGGCGGCGCAATCCAAAACGCGCCATACCTTGCACGCAAAATTTGACCGTCGCATGAGCAAGCGAGACCGCAGTGAACGAACATCGGATCCAGAGCACGACAACGGCCCCGGAGGCGCCGTCGCCGAAAATTATCTTCGATCGCTCGCAGGCGCTTCGTATGTGCACGTTCAATCGCCCGCGTGTGCTGAATGCGCTCGATGACGAGATGTGCCGCGCTTTGAGTGAAGAACTACCGCGTGTCGCCCGCAATCCCGACATTTACATCGTCGCGTTGCTATCGAGCAGTCCAAGGGCGTTCTGCGCCGGTGGTGATGTCGTTGCTCTGACGAATGCGGCTAAGTCCGATCTGCAAAGCGCCAAGACCTGGATGCGCGACGAGTACAAGCTCGATTGGCTGCTTGAATGTTTTTCCAAGCCGACGGTGTCGTTCGTCGACGGGCTGTGCATGGGCTCCGGCGCCGGATTGACCACCTACAACACGCATCGCATCGCCGGCGAGAACTACAAGTGGGCGATGCCGGAAGCGAAAATCGGACTTTTTCCCGATGTCGGCATCGCTCATGCCCTGGCGCGGCTACCGTGGCCGATCGGCTTATATCTCGGGCTCACCGGACGGACGATCACGCGCGACGATGCGCAATGGCTCGGCCTTGTCACGCATTGCATCGCGTCGTCGCACTTCGCGGACATTTTGGCGAAGCTCGCGGATGCGGAGCCGGTTGATCCGATGCTAGACGGCCTGAATGAAATGCAGGGCGAAGGCGCGCTGCAAAAGGACATCGGCTTCATTCGCGACCATTTCTCCTATCCGGTATTGACCGACATATTGCGCTCTCTCACGAAAGCCGAGACGGCGGGATGCGATTGGGCGCGCCAAACACTCTCCGGACTTCGCAAAAGTTCTCCAATGTCCCTCGCAATTACCGATCGACACATTCGCAATGCGCTGACGCTCGATATCCGCGAGACATTGATCGAAGACTATCGGATTGCTGCACGCTGTCTCGAAGCGCCGGATTTTTTCGAGGGCGTGCGCGCGGCATTGCGCGATAAGGACGGCGCACCGAAATGGTCGCCGGAGACGTTCGACGATATTGCGCCAGACGCTGTAAATGGGTATTTCGCACCGCTCGGTGACGATGAGCTTGAACTGCCGACGCGCGTGGAAATGCAGGCCGCCCGCGTTTGATTTTCACGCGCCGATTTCAACGCGCGATTAGAGGCAATTTTATCGAGCGCGTTATCTCGATATTGACCATCTTTGCAAAGACATGGCCGATTGAGTTAAAATACCGTTCCGGGAACAGGGCGGTACTATTCTTTTACTATATCTATTTAGGCGAAATTCAGGGCTTCGCGTTATCTATTTGTCAAAACCCGGGGCAAACCGGGTGGCGTCAAGCAATGTGAGGCAGCGTAATGAGTTTAGCGTATGAAGTGGCGCGTCAACGCGCGCCCGTCCAAGACGAAGATTTTCGCGGCGACTATTTGCAGGCGTTGCGTTTGATCGAACGGCTCCACCGCCTTCTCCTCGACGTCATCAAAGACGAATTTGATCGTCAGGGCGGAGCCGAGCTCAACAGCGTTCAGGCGCTGCTGCTCTATAACATCGGCGAAAGCGAACTGACCGCCGGAGAGCTGAAGACGCGGGGCTATTATCTGGGCTCCAACGTCTCCTACAATCTCAAGAAGCTCGTTGATATGGGCTACATCCACTACAAGCGGTCGGATACGGATCGCCGGTCGGTGCGTGTCAGTCTGACGGACAAGGGCCATCAGGCTCGCGACATCGTCAGCAAGCTTTACCTGCGCCAGCTTGGCTCGGTTCAGACCGTCGGCGAAGTTTCCGACGACGACGTCAAGGGGTTGAACAAGGCGCTCGTTCGCCTCGAGCGCTTCTGGTCCGACCAGATTCGCTACCGCCTCTAAGACCGGCAAACACCGGCACCTCCGTCGCCGAACGTCTCGGCGAAGGGGCAGACTCACGAATTTAGGGCCGCCTCGACTCCCGTCGGGCGGCCTTTTCCGTGCGGCCAAGGCATCGGATTGTGGCCATGAGGGCCCGCCCGGCCGAAAACTCGGGGCAGGAAGGCTGAAAAAACTCGTTTTGAGGTCACCGTGATTTAGAGTGCCCGCTGCGTCGGCACGTCTTTTAACCAGGACGGTCCGACCCTCTCGATCCGAGATTTATAGCCAACCAGAAGCGGGTGTCTGGGCCGACATGACAATACGTCGAACGACGGGAGCAGGGGAATTCGCACAGCTGGCCGGGCGGGCGTTATTAGCGACGCTGCTGACGCTCGCGTTCGTCATCGCGTCGGGCGCTGGGTGTCTGGGATTCGGCCGGGCAGCTGCCCAAAGCACTGCCTGGATCCAGTTCGGACCCGTCGGCGACGGCCCGGGCGGCACGACCAACACCTACGACCCGGATTTCGTCCGTGAGTGGGAGGCAAACCCGCCCAAGGGTTATGCGACGCTCGCCAAGGCCAACATTGGCGCCACCAAGGCGGCGATCACGCGCTACACCGCAATCGTCGCAAATGGCGGCTGGCCGCAGCTGCCCGTCCCTCCGAACCGGACGCCGCGCAGCAGCCTTCTGCAATACGGAAGCTCGGGCGAGGCGGTCGGGCTGCTGCGCAAGCGCCTCGCGACCTCCGGCGAATTAAACGGTGGAGATGCAACTTCGACGTACTTCGATTCCAGCGTCGACAAGGCCCTCAAGCGATTCCAGGCAACGAACGGGCTGACGCCGACCGGCATCGCCGACAAGCGGACGATCCTGGCGCTCAACGTACCGGCCGACACGCGACTGAAGCAGTTGAAGGTCAATCTGACCCGCTTGGAACAGCTCGTGCCGACGGCGGCAAAGAAATACGTGCTCGTCAACATTCCGGCAGCCCAGATCGAGGCCGTACAAAGCGGACAGATCGTTGCTCGCTACGCCGGGGTCGTCGGCAGTCCCGACCGGCCGACGCCGTTTTTGCGCACGCCCATCACGGACCTCAACTTTAATCCCACCTGGCATCTGCCACCGACGGTCATCTCGGAAGATCTCATTCCGCGCGGCCGCCAGATGCAGGCCAAGGGGCAGAATGTTCTGATGAAGTTCGGCATCGACGCTTACGCGGGTGGCAAGAAGGTCGATCCGGCGAAGATCGATTGGGAGAAGGTCAAACCCGGCACCTACAGCTACAAACAGAAGCCTGGAAAAGAAAACCCGCTCGGCTTTCTGAAAATCAACTTCGCCAGCGCTCATTCGGTTTACATGCACGACACGCCGTCGGACCGGGTTTTCGGCAGAAATTTCCGCTCCGAAAGTTCGGGCTGCATTCGCGTCCATAACATCGAAAATCTCGCTGCGTGGCTGCTGTCCGATCAGAAGGGATGGAGCCCTGAGCGAATCGCCTCGATGAAGGAGTCGGGCAAGCACCTCGACCTTCGGCTCAAGAAGCCGGTGCAGCTTCTCTTCGTCTATATCAGCGCCTGGGCGACGGCCGATGGCGTCGTGCAGTTCCGTCGCGACGTCTACGAGAAGGACGGCGTCGGCGAACTCGCCTCGAACTATTGAGCGGTATTGGTGTCGCCATCCGCCGATTTCGGGCGCTTGCGGGACGCCACGGTCCAAAAAATCGTGAAGATCGGCGACCGGCTCGGAACGTGACCAAAATTTCACGATGATGCGCGACGAAAGAGCACTGGCCCTTCGTGCCGAGCCGCGCCATAAAGGCTAAAATAACTGAACATCGTGCCGTCGGGAGCGGAACCTCTGATGACGTATGAGCAGAAGCTCGCCGATGCGGTGGATGCCGTGAAGCGCGAAGGCCGCTATCGCACATTTGCCGATGTGAAGCGCCGCCGCGGCACGTTCCCGAGAGCCGACGTTCTCAAGGGCGAGGCGATCAAGCCGATTACCGTCTGGTGCTCCAATGACTACCTCGGCATGGGCCAGCATCCCGACGTGATCGCCGCGATGCATGAAGCTATCGACCGGGTTGGCGCCGGCTCTGGCGGCACCCGCAACATTTCAGGCACGACGCACTATCACGTCGAGCTGGAGCATGAGCTCTCCGATCTTCACCAGAAGGAATGTGCGCTCGTCTTCACATCGGCATTTGTTGCCAACGAAGCCGCCCTCTCGACGTTGGCGCAGTTGCTTCCCGGCTGCGAAATCTTCTCCGATGAGAAGAATCACGCCTCGATGATCGCCGGAATTCGCAACGGCCGCGGTCCGAAGCACATTTTCCAGCACAACGACCTCAACGATCTCGAAGCCAAGCTGAAGAAGGTGCCGCGCGAGACGCCGAAGATCATCGCCTTCGAGAGCGTCTATTCGATGGACGGCCACATCGCGCCGATCGCCGGCATTTGC
>DATLJG010000380.1:0-4604 GCA_035538995.1 Hyphomicrobium sp.
TCTGGCGCTCGACGACGCGGCATTCCGCGAACGCTTTGCGGGCACACCCGTCAAACGTACGGGCCGCAACCGCGTCGTCAGGAATGCCTTGATCGCCGCAGGCAATTCCGGCGACAGATCCTTGCTCCATTGGATCAAGCCCCTTTTGGAGGATGATTCACCGCTCGTTCGCGCGATGGCCGTCTGGTCAGCCAAACGTTTGTCGAGCGACACAGAGCTTCGTTCGTTGCGATCGCACTACGAAGCTGGCGAGACGGACCCGGACGTTGCCCGCGAATGGGCAATGCCCATTGAAGGACACGCCGCATGACGCATCTTTTTTGTTTTGGGCTTGGCTACTGCGCCGGTGTGCTTTCGCGTCGCCTCAAGGCGCAAGGCTGGACCATTTCCGGCACGGCGACGAATGCCGAAAAGATCTCGGCCCTCAAGCGTGAAGGCTACGAAGCATTTCTCTTCGATGGCCGCGAGCGCGATCCGGCGACGGTCGCGGAATTGAACCGGGCGACGCACGTGCTTCTCTCGATTCCGCCCGGCGAGGACGGCGATCCGGCGCTGCGCGTTTATGGTGCCGACATTGCAGCGAGCCCGTCGATTGCCTGGATCGGCTATTACTCGTCGGTCAGCGTCTATGGCGATTTCAAAGGTGAATGGGTCGATGAAAAAACGCCGCCCCGCCCGGTCACGGATCGCGGGATGCGCCGCTTGACGGCCGAAAATGGCTGGGCCGAACTCGGCCGGACGAGCGGTAAGAGCGTCGTCATCCTTCGGCTTCCCGGCATTTACGGGCCCGGCCGCAGCGCCATCGACCAGCTTCGCGCCGGCAAGGCCCGCCGCATCTTCAAGCCGGGACAAGTCACCAACCGCGCCCACGTTGAAGATATCGCAACCGCAACCGAAGCCGCGTTGCAGCTCCAAAACGGAATTCATATTTTCAACGTCACCGACGACCTTCCGGCGCCGCCGCAAGACGTCATCGCCTACGGCGCTGAACTGCTCGGCGTCCCGTGCCCGCCCGCAACCGACCCCGCCGATGCCAGCGTTTCGCCAATGGCACGCAGCTTCTACGCCGAGAGCAAGAAGGTCTCGAACCTGCGGATGAAAGACGAGTTGGGCGTCAAGCTCGCGTACCCGACTTACATCGAAGGGCTGAAAGCCATCGCACAGACTTAGGCGTCATTCAGCGAAACGCCACACGTTCTCCGCCATTCCGCCCGAATGCGGCGCGCTTATGCTCGTAATGTCATCGTGAAGACGACCCTTGATGCACGGGACGCGACTCCGATGCAGCTCCGAATTCTGCCGATAGCTTTGCTGGCTTGCCTGCCGATACCCTCAGTCAGTCTCTCCGAGCCCGTTGATCCGGCCCAGGCCATTGCCCAAAAATTCTACGAAGCCGATGAGCCCGCCCCCAAGCCGGTAGCCAAACGCAATGATCGCCCCGATCACGACTACGAAGAGGACATGTTGCGCCGAGCCCACGCCGAAGAAGCGGAATGGCAAAAGCAGAACACGCGCCACGACGTAGCGCCCCGACCGTCCACGCCTGTCGCCACAGTGCAACCCGCTTTCATTCAGCCGAAAGTCACCCCCGACACCGCAACGGTCTACGAAGAGGATATGTTGCGCCAGGCCCGCGCCGAGGAAGCGGAACGGCAAAATCAGAGCAAGCGCGACGACATAGCGGCACAACCGTCCACGCCCGTCGCCACAGTGCAACCCGCTTTCATTCAGCCGAAAGCCGCCCCCGACGCCGCAACAGTCGTCGCGCCGCGTCTCATCGAAACAATCGCCACCACCAAGCCGGTGGTCGCGACATCCGTCGCCGTAACACCGCAAGAACGCGCCGACGAGCCTGCTTTGCCGAAGCTGAACGAGGCCCGCGCCACGGTTCTGATCGTCCTTGACGATGATGACTATGGCTTGGCGCGCATCAAGCCCGATCCGATCATCTGCTTCGATCAGCAGTGCTGGATATCGAACGGCCTTGAAGCTCCGGCAAAGCCGATGCCGCGCTCGCAAGCGGTCGCGCTGAAAACAACCGATACGCCGACGGGCGATTCCTGCAGCGGCAAATCCGGATGCGCCTTCCGCGATATCGCCTTCAATCCCACGACCCGCGTTCAAGTTATCGAGGTAGGAGATAGCCGCGGCGTCTCCGACGGCGCCTATACCATCACAACCGACGCGAGTTGCCAGAAACGGGACGGCGGTCTCGCATGTGATAATGCCGTCGTGACTCAAGCATTCCGAATGTGGGTGGTGCCGGAAGCGACGGCACAAGCCATCGGAGCGATCGCGCTCGAAAACGCTGTTGCAGATGGCTTGCCGGATAACGGCGACGACGATCCGACGGCCGGCAAGTAGCAGGCCGGCATCTCCGAATTCGCGCTAAACGAGACTGTCGATCGCGTCGAAGAGCAGAGCCAGGTCTTGCGGTCGGGACAGGCGGTGCTCTCCATCGGGAATCTCGATGAGTTTGACGTGTCCGCCGGTCAGAAAGCGCGTGAGTTCGCGCGTGTGCTCCGCTGGCACGTCGGGATCTTGGAGTCCCTGCAGAATGACGATCGGCCGCCCCGGATCGAATGGTACACGCGCCAGAAGATTTTTTCGTCCATCCTCAATCAACCGCCGCGTGATCGGATACGGCGCGCCATAGGCCGACGGTTGTTGGTAGAGTCCTTTGTCGATAATGGCTTGGCGCGCTTCTTCGCCGAACCGCTTCCACATCAGCTCCTCGGTCATGTCCCAGGCCGGCGCGATGAGCACCAGCCCTTTGATCCGCGCCGCTTCGTCCGGTCGGTTTTGCAACAGCCTGCGAAGAAGCAGCAGCGCAATATGGCCGCCCATGCTCGAACCGATAATAACCTGCGGCCCGCGTGTGACCCTCGTGAAGATCGTCGATGCTTCGTCCAGCCAGCGCCCGATGGTCCCGTCCGTGAAAGGCCCCTGTGAAACGCCATGTCCGGAATAATCGAAGCGTGTCGCGCCGAGGCCACGCGCCGCCGCCCAGTCGGCGACCGCCGTCGCTTTCGTCGACGCCATGTCCGACATGAATCCGGAAAGCCAGAAGAGGCCCGTGCCGCCGGACACACTAGGCGGTGTTGCACGATAAGCGATTGCACGCTGCTCAGAGCCTTCGCCCACGATCAAAGTTTGCGGATCATCGCCCGGCACCGTAAACAACCTCGTCAGTTAACTTGGAGCCTCGTATGGGCCCGAAGCGCCCCACCATATTGCAGATCATCCCCGAACTCGAAACCGGCGGAGCGGAGCTCTCCGCGATCGAAATCGCCGAAGCCGTCGTCCGCACGGGCGGACGCGCGATCGTTCTGAGCGAGGGCGGGCGCATGGCGGATCGTCTCGCCGCATCGGGCGCCGAGCTTGTAACATTTCCCGCCGCCACGAAAAACCCTTGGAAAATCGCGCGCAATGCCCGAGCGATCGAGAACCTTGCCCAGCGCGAAAATGTCGATCTGATCCACGCACGCAGCCGGGCCCCTGCCTGGAGCGCGTTCGCAGCCGCACGTCGCACCAAGCTGCCGTTCGTCACGACGTATCACGGCATCTACAATGAAAAAGGCCGCGCCAAGAAACTTTACAACAGCATCATGGCGCGCGGCGATATCGTGATCGCCAACTCCCGCTACACCGCCGGCATCGTCAAGCAACGCTACGCGACACCGGAAAGGCGCATCCGCGTCATCTATCGTGGCGTTGCGCTCGAAGCCTTCGATCCGGCAATTATCTCATCGGAGCGCGTTCAGAATTTGCGGCAGCGATGGGGCGTTGAGGATCGTCAACGCATCGTCCTGCACGCCGCACGCCTGACCCGATGGAAGGGGCAAGGCGATCTGATCGCGGCCGCCGCCCGCATTCGCAACCGGGTGCCCGACTGTATTTTCATCCTTGCCGGCGATGCCCAAGGCCGCGACGAATATCGTGACACTTTATTGAAGCAAATCTCCGATGCGGGCGTCGCCGACATCGTTAAGCTCGTCGGTCACGTCGATGACATGCCAGCCGCATTCGCCGCTGCCCATACCGCGTTTGTCGCCTCAATCGAGCCGGAAGCCTTTGGCAGGGCGGCTGCGGAAGCGCAAGCGATGGCGTGCCCGGTGATCTCGACGAATATCGGCGCGCCGCCCGAAACGGTCATGGCTCCGCCGCGCGTCGCAGCCTCGGACCGGACGGGCTGGCTCGTCCTTCCGGGAAACCTGCCGGATTATGAGGCGGCTCTCATCGATGCCTTATCGCTAACCGACACGGAACGGGCCGCCACGGGACAGCGCGCCCGCCAGCATGTGACAGCTGCGTTTTCCACGTTCGAAATGCAGCGTGCCACTCTTGCCGTCTACGATAGTCTGCTTAAAACCGAGATGGAGGGACGCTTCCTCGAAACAGCGCATCCTGCTACGACGGGTATCCCTCGTCCCGGAACAATTTGAATAACGAAACGATAACCGGCGTTTTCAAAAGAGCTAGGTTCAGAAAACCAGACCAATGCAAACGGTGATATGCACCAAATGGGGTACCAAGTACGGCATCGACTATCTCAATCGTCTCGCCTCGATGGTGCGCAGGAACACGTCGCGCGAAACGCGCCT
>DATLJG010000381.1:0-4709 GCA_035538995.1 Hyphomicrobium sp.
GTCGGAAAGAGTTCGGCTTTAACAACCGCGTTGATCGCCGTGTAGCAGGACACGATCGCGAGGCCCGCGAGGATCAAAGCAAAGGCCTCGCGCGGATCGCGTGTCGCCTGCAGCGCCGAAAGCAGAGGCACGGTGAAAAGCACGCCGAGCACACCGAATGCGATGAGAACGGGGCGGCGTCCAACGACGTCGGAGATCGCCCCGACAATCGGCTGCATCAGCATGTAAATGAATAGCGCCAGCGCGGTAATCGTCGTCGCCGTGTCTTTTGAAAAGCCCGACGTATTGACCAGAAACTTCTGCATGTACGTCGTGTAGGTGTAGAACGCGAGTGTGCCGCCGAGCGTCAATCCGACGACGATGGCGACCTCGCGCGGATGCGCAAGAAGCGCCTTCAACGATCCGTCGCGGCGCTTGGTACGCGCAAAGGCTTCCGTTTCATGAAGATCACGCCGCATGACGTAGGCGATCACCGCCAACCCCGCGCCGATCGCGAACGGGATGCGCCATCCCCAAGCCTCCAGTTCGGCCGGCGTCAGAAATAGTTTCTGCAGAACGACCAGCACGAGCATGGCGATCAATTGGCCGCCGATCAGCGTCACGTATTGAAAGCTCGAATAGAAGCCGCGCCGCTCGGGCGTCGCCATCTCCGAAAGATAGGTCGCGCTCGTACCGTACTCGCCACCGAGGCTCAGACCCTGGATCATGCGCGCCAGAAGCAGGATCGCCGGCGCCGCAATGCCGATCGTCTCATAAACCGGTGTCACGGCGATCATCGCCGAACCGAAGCACATCAGAAGCACGGACATCGTCAGCGCCACACGCCGTCCATGCCGGTCGGCCATCCGGCCAAAGAACCAGGCGCCGATCGGGCGCATCAGAAAGCCGACCGCGAAGATAGCCGCCGTATTCAGAAGCTGCGCCGTCTGATCCCCTTCCGGGAAAAAGACCTTGGCGAAATAGAGCGAGAAGGCCGCATAGACATAAAAGTCATACCATTCGACCAGATTGCCCGAGGAGCCGATCAAAATGGCCTTGATTCGCTCGGGCATACCGAGCGCTTGCGCCGGCTTAGAGTCATCCACGCTGCAATTCCCCCCGATTTTTCACACGGATACTACCACGCCGCGCCCGCGCCTTACGGCGAAATGCTCGTATTGACGCGGGCGACACCCGCCATCATTGACGTTTCGCTCCCCGGTCCCCTAATTATCAGCCCTTCCCGGAGCTTTGAATCATGACCAAGAAACCCCACCATTCCAAGGTGATCATCCTCGGCTCCGGCCCCGCCGGCTACACGGCGGCCATCTACGCCGCCCGCGCCATGCTCGCGCCGACCCTGATTCAGGGCTCACAGCCCGGCGGCCAGCTGACGATTACCACCGACGTCGAAAACTATCCGGGCTTCGCCGAGCCGATCCAGGGCCCGTGGCTGATGGAGCAGATGCAGGCGCAGGCTGAGAACGTCGGCACCAATGTCGTCATGGACCACATCAACAAGGTCGAGTTGCGCGCCCGTCCGATCCGGCTCGAAGGCGACAGCGGCGACACCTATACGTGCGATACGCTCATCATTTGCACGGGCGCCCAGGCACGCTGGCTCGGGCTCGACTCGGAAGTTCACTTCAAGGGTCACGGCGTCTCGGCGTGCGCCACCTGCGACGGCTTTTTCTACAAAGGCAAGGAAGTCGTCGTCGTTGGCGGCGGCAACACCGCCGTCGAGGAAGCGCTGTTCCTGACCAATTTTGCGAAGCGCGTGACGTTGGTTCACCGCCGCGATTTCCTGCGCGCTGAAAAAATCCTGCAGGAACGCCTGATGAAAAACCCGAAGATCGACATCGTCTGGGATGCGGCCGTCGAGGAGGTTCTCGGAACGGACGCGCCCAAGTCGGTCACCGGCGTCCGTCTGCGCAACCTGAAAACCGGAAAGACCTCGGATCTTGCCACGGACGGCTTTTTCGTCGCCATCGGCCACGAACCGGCGACGGAACTGTTCAAGGGGCAGCTCGACATGACGCCCTCCGGCTACCTCGTCACCGCACCGGACTCGACCGCGACGACGATTCCCGGCGTCTTTGCGGCAGGCGACGTCAAGGATGAAGTCTTCCGTCAGGCGGTCACCGCAGCAGGGATGGGCTGCATGGCGGCGCTCGAAGCCGAGCGCTACCTCGCCAAGCTCGAAAACCAAGCCGACGCAGCCGAGTAAGCCTAACGTGTGTTTACCGGCTCCGCATTGCAACGCACCCGAGTTTCGCTAGACTTCGGAGCCGCTTAGGCCGCGCCGGGGTTGCGCGACATCGCCAATCACCGAAAGCGCCGAGAATGGATTGGGATAAACTTCGTATCTTCCACGCCGCCGCGGAAGCCGGGAGCTTCACGCACGCCGGCGAGCAGCTGCACATGAGCCAGTCTGCCGTCAGCCGGCAGATTTCGGCGTTGGAAGCCAACCTCAAGGTCACGCTCTTTCATCGCCATGCCCGCGGCCTCGTGCTGACGGAACAGGGCGAGCTTCTCAACCGCACGGTCGCGGAAGTCTTCGCGAAACTGCAGACCGCCGAAACGCTGCTGTCCGATTCCACGACGAAACCGTCCGGCGACCTGCGGGTCACGGCGCCAATCGGCTTCGGTACATTCTGGCTGACACCGCGCCTGCAGGAATTCGGTGACCTCTATCCCGATATCCGTGTCGAACTGATCCTCAACGACGATCAAGTCGATATCGGGATGCGCATCGCCGATGCCGCCATCTGGACACGCGAGCCCGAACAGGCCGATCTGATCCGCCGCTCGCTGTTCGCAAGCCGCGTCCGCGCCTTCGCGTCGGCGCAGTACATCCGCAAGCACGGCACACCGGGATCGCTTGCCGAACTCGATCAGCACCGGATCATCACCTATTCCGGTCCGCCGGCTCAGCATCTCGACGCCATGTCGTGGATTGAAACGGCCGGCCGTGGCAGCGCCGCTCCGCGTCAGGCGGCGCTTCGCGTCAACAGCGTCGTGGCGATCAAATATGCGATCCAGGCGGGCATCGGTATCGGCATGATCCCCGACTACATGAGCGACGAGAAATCCGAACTCGTTCCGGTGCTGGCCGAATTCGAACAGCCGTCGCTCAACATGATCTTCGCCTATCCCGAGGAGCTGAAATCATCGAAGAAGGTCCAGCTTCTACGCGACTTCCTCGTCGCCAAGATCGCCAAGGCGCGGTAGCCGGGCAAACCGTCACCCTTTGGCCGGAGGGCGCACCGGGCGATCTGCCCTTCGCCACCAATTTCGCTTATAACGCCTGCGACCACGGCTGATTTGCGAAAACGCCGGTCTAACGCTATCTAACGTACTTATCCAATTCGCCGCCCGCTAAGGCCTTTGAAACTCATGGCAAAAACGCTTTACGATAAAATTTTCGACGATCACGTCGTGGAACAATCGCCGGACGGGACCAGCCTTCTCTATATCGACCGTCACCTCGTCCACGAGGTGACGAGCCCGCAAGCCTTCGAAGGGTTGCGCATGGCCGGCCGCAAGGTCCGCGCGCCGGAAAAGACTCTGGCCGTCGTCGATCACAACGTGCCGACCACCGATCGCACCAAAGGCATCGCCGACGAACAGAGCCGCGTTCAGGTCGAGACGCTGGCGACCAACGCCCGCGACTTCGGCATCGAGTACTTCAACGAGCGCGACAAGCGGCAGGGCATCGTGCACGTCGTCGGACCGGAGCAGGGGTTCACGCTCCCCGGCACGACGATTGTCTGCGGCGACAGCCACACATCCACGCACGGCGCCTTCGGCGCGCTGGCGCACGGCATCGGCACATCCGAGGTTGAGCACGTCCTCGCGACGCAAACGCTCATCCAGAAGAAAGCCAAGAACATGCTCGTGACGGTCGATGGCGTTGCGCCGAACGGCGTTGGCGCCAAGGACATCGTCCTGGCGATCATCGGCGAAATCGGCACCGCCGGCGGCACCGGCTCCGTCATCGAGTACGCGGGCGAAGCCATCCGCGCGCTGTCGATGGAAGGCCGCATGACGGTCTGCAACATGTCGATCGAAGGCGGCGCCCGCGCCGGCATGATCGCCCCCGACGAAAAGACGTTCGCTTTCATCAAGGATCGCCCCAAGGCGCCGAAAGGCATGGCCTGGGATATGGCGATGAAATACTGGGAAACGCTGCACTCGGACGAGGGCGCGCACTTCGACCGCGTGGTTCGCCTCGATGCCGCGAAGCTGCCGCCGATCGTCTCCTGGGGCACGAGCCCCGAAGACGTGACCTCGATCGCCAGTGTCGTGCCGAACCCGGCCGACGTTCGCGACGAGAACAAGCGCGCCTCGATGCAGCGGGCGCTGGAATACATGGGCCTGACGCCCGGCACCAAGATCACCGACATCCCGCTCGACGTCGTCTGGATCGGAAGCTGCACCAACGGCCGTATCGAGGATCTGCGCGCCGTCGCCAAGGTTGTCGATGGCAAAAAAATTTCGTCGCGTCTCGCCTACGCGATGATCGTTCCGGGCTCGGGCTTGGTCAAAGAACAGGCCGAAGCCGAAGGTCTCGATAAGATCTTCAAGGACGCCGGTTTCGAATGGCGCGAGCCCGGTTGCTCGATGTGCCTCGGCATGAACCCGGACCAGTTGAAGCCGGGCCAGCGCTGCGCCTCGACCTCGAACCGCAACTTCGAGGGCCGCCAGGGCTACAAGGGCCGCACGCATCT
>DATLJG010000382.1:0-3172 GCA_035538995.1 Hyphomicrobium sp.
CGAAAGCCGATCAGAAAACCAGCGGTTAGCCGACGAGCCGCGCATATCCTTCCGCAACCGTTTCATCCAGCAGCCGCTTGTATTCGGCATACTGGCGATCTTTGGGCGTGAGTTCTCCGAATGTGTCGTTATCGAAGGTCTCGCGCTGGGCGTACAGGATGGCGGTCGAGACGGGGATCAAGCTCGCCCGCTGCTTGTTGATCGTGGTGATGATGCCCCGCATCTCGCCGGCGCGATCGATCTGCGAGACGACGATCATGCGCATCGCGCCCTTCGTCAGCGACACCAAGTGGATGAAACTCGATGACGGCGGAATGTAGAGCCGCCCCCGATGCGCGTAGGGCGCGTCCGGCCGGTCGCGTTCCTGAAACAATAGGCTCGGCCACTCCGCGTCCCAGCTGATGTCGGTACGGTAGGCGACGACGGTATCGGGAAGCGCGAACGATCGGCGGATCGTCAGGTAGCTGCCGATGTAGTGATCCACGGCGACGCGCGCATAGGCGCCCATGTAGACCGGCGCGATGCCGCCCTCACGGCCAATCGCCGGCATTTGGCCGCTTTCGACGGCGACCGACTCTCCATGCCAGGCATCCCGCAGCCCATGAAAGTCGAGGCCGAGCACCATGCAGACATCGAATAACGTCTGGTCGCGGACAGAGCGCCCGCCCAGCAGGTTCTGGATCGTCTTTTCATGGCAGTCGGCGGTATCGGCCAGCTCCGCCTGAGTCAGCTTTTTCTCGACCATCGCCGTCTTGATGCGGTCGAGCGCTTCGGCGCGCGTGGTGACGGGTAGGGGAATGGGCTGTTTTTTCATCGGCCACGCGAGTTGGCTGAAGGGATTTAAGCTGTTGCGTGAAAATACCGATTTTTATCCCTCGATGGCAATCGGAATCCGGACTCAAATCGGGCCTTCCGCCACCTGCCGCTCGTTCACCGCTGAGGGGCTGATGTTTCTTTGCCGCTCACAGCATCTTCGGTTCACTGAACGCACCGCTGGGGTGCTTCAAACGAAATCAGGAGATGGGCACCGTGTCGGAGACATTGATTTTGAAAATTGCGGCGACGGCCTCGATGGCGGCGCTGGTGGCGCTTGGCATTCTGGCCCTTCAGGCGGGGCAGGCGTCGGCGCGTGAGTTCGACTGCGGGCGAGCCAAAACCGCCTCCGAACGGATGATCTGCCGGAACGATGTGCTCGGCGCGCTCGATGAGAGAATGAGCGGCCTCTACGATGAGCTGATGCAGTCCTACCACCGCAAAAGCCAGCGTGACCGGCTGAAGCGCTATCAGAGGCAGTTCCTCGCCGCCCGCGACGACTGCGCGCGCGATGTTGCGTGCATCAAGGGAGCATATCTGGATCAGATCAGCGTCCTGGAAGCGCAACTCGATCCCGTCGCCGACCGCTGACGGTTCGCCCCACTTGCGGTTACGTCACTTCAGGACTTCGAGCCGGACATCGGCCAATCCGACATTCATCATCCCGAGACTGCGGGCGGCGCCTTCGGAAAGGTCGATGACACGTCCGCGCTTGAAGGGTCCGCGATCGTTGATACGGACGACGACGCTGTCGCCCGTATCGACCCGTGTAACCTTTACACGTGTTCCGAATGGAAGCGTCCGGTGCGCGGCGGTCATGCCGGAGGGGTCGAAACGCTCGCCTGTCGCCGTCAGCTCGCCGCTTCCGTAATAGGAAGCAAGCCCGGTCAGCGATGGTTTCTTGTTTTCGGAAGGAAGGGGGCCGTGCAGGCCATAGGGCTGTGGTACCTCCGCCGAGGCGCTGGACATCGTATCCTTCGGCCGACGGGGTACGGTCATGGTCACCGTGACTGTCGGCTTCCACGATGCGGTGTTCGAAGGCTTGGCCTTCGGATGGCGCTGCGTCTTGACCGTCCAAACGCCCATCTTGAGGGCGCGGTCTGCGGATACCGCGAGACCGTCCGCCAGTCCCTCGGCCCAGAGCGGGCCGCTGGCGGCTATGGCGGCTAGATTGACGGCAAGCACAAAACCAACGCGACAGCTTCGATGCACGCAAATTCCCCCCGGAACCATGCCGAATCCAGCTGACTATGCCGATTCGCGAGGCGAAAAAACGTCAAGAGGCGCCCGTCCCCAGGCGCCTCCTGTTATGACGAATTTGTCAAAAGACCTTAGCTGCGGCCAAGGATTTCCAACGAGACCGGGGCAACGCCCGCGCCCGTCATCGCGATCACCTGGGCGGCGCCGCGCGACAGGTCGATAATGCGGCCACCGATGAACGGTCCACGATCGTTGATCGTGACGACGACCGAACGTCCGTTGCTGCGGTTGGTGACGCGCACGCGGGTGCCGAACGGCAGGCTGCGATGGGCGGCGGTCATGGCGCTCGGATTGAAACGTGCGCCCGAGGCCGTCATCTGGCCCTGCCAGTAGTAGGAAGCCATACCGCTGGAGGCGCCGCGCGAGGCGACGCGGGTAGCGCGATGGCGAACCGGCGCTTTAGCATAGTGGCGGCGCGTGTGACGCTGAGCGTAACGTGCCTTCTTCGTGTGACGAGCAGCATGGCGCGACGACGTATGCCGGACATGCGAGCTGTAGTGGACGCGAGACTTCACGGCCTTGTGAGAGGCGGAAGCGCCGCAAACGTAAGCCGCGCCGTGGCAGCGCCATGATGCTGCGTCGGCCGGAACTGCGCTGGCCGCCATGCTTGCTACGCCGAACGCGGCGACAGCGATAAACGAACGCATAGTGCACTCCTTCGTTGGGAGCAGCAGCGTTACTGGGTCGAATTGAGCAATTTCCCCCGCCCGCGCCGCCCGAAGGTCGGGCGCAGAACAACCGCCGCGTGGCGGCACTTTCATTAATGTTGGGAGAAGTGACTCACTTGGGATCTAGCCCTCTGAATGACCCGTAATCGAACCCCAGAACCCGGTCCGTACTGCTACCCGTGAAACTGGGGTTATCCCCCCGTCCTGGCGGCGCACAACCAGCATTTGAGTTCCTTGAGGTCAACCCGTTGCTGCTAACACATTTTAACCATATTATTTAGACTTTTGAAAAATAAAGATTTTTAATGGTGCAGCTTTGAGTTGCGTGACGTCCGGTCGCAGAACAGAGCGAGACTTTCCGTTAACTGAAAGTCCGCCCAGGGATGCGACGACTATCCGATGCAAATCAATTCACTACCGCACTGCGGTCG
>DATLJG010000383.1:0-7335 GCA_035538995.1 Hyphomicrobium sp.
GTCAAAGAAACAACGGTAGCCTTTAGAGAGAGCACGCAGGAGAATGTCCTGTCCTTCTGCAGCTTGCCAAGGCGTTTCGGCGCCCACGCCGATCATCTCATCATAACCGCTAAGCGGTTCGAGAATATCGCGGCGGAAGAAAGCCATCCACTCGATTGAGGTGGTCCAGACATTGTTGCGGTCGATCCACTGACTTGCAGTTTCATAGCGGCCGTTAATGCTTCGGCCGCTATCATCCGTCGCTCGACCGCAGACGATATCTGCGCCGGTTTCCTCGAATGCCTGCACAACGCGGTCGAAAAGCCCCGCAGGATACCAGCAATCGTCGTCGGCGAAGACGACATACTGGCCGCGAGACTTTTGCCAGCCGCGGTTGCGTCCCCGGCTTAGCCCACGAGCACCCGGAGTCCGGATGCGCTCGATGGCCTGTGGGTCAATGCGTTCCGAGAGTATCGGTTGCAGGCGATCGTCATCATTTTGGTCAATGATGATTGTTTCGAGTTGCTCGCCCCGGGGCAGACTATCGATAAGCCGCCCAAGCTCAGTTGTGCGTCCCAAGGTCGATACGACAACGGAGAACTTCGGCGTGGTGGGCTCGGCATCATTACGAGATCCGATCTGCTCAGCCGCCGGATGTGTCTTGGCCGGGTTTCGATTTTGCGATCCAGGAAATACAAATTGTAGCAGGCGGTCCTTTTGCCCGCTCAGGCACTCGCGGAATATGTTCTGTCTCTCTTGAATCTGCTGACAGAGATGTTCGCGATTTTGCATCAAGCTCTGAAATTGATTGATCAGCAGGTCGACGTCGAGCTTCTCGATGTGTTGGCAGTACTCGGCTAGGCCCATCTGCGTGAGTAAAGCATCGTTCTTAGCAGCATAGCCGATGGACAGCGTCGGTTTGTTGGCGATCAGCGCTGCGACGACATTATGATAGCGCGAAGCGACCACAACATCGGTGTCAGCAATTTGATCCAGCACGTCATGAATGGAGTGGGCGGGCTCGGCTAGGACCGCAGCGTCGGGGCCTTTCACAGCCGTGTCCGGCAGCTTTTGCAGGAGCGCGTCGATTGCTTTCTGGTCGTACTCGTCGCCGGCTAAAATCCGAATTGCGTATCCCTCTGACAAGAGGAAGGCCGCAAACCGGGACATGTTATCGAGGTATCTGTCGTAAATGTCGGTTCTCGTTTCCAGGTTATCGTGCCAGCCGTTGTAGGACATCAGGCCGATTCCAACGGTGCCGCGTCGCCGATCATTGGTCGTCGACTTTGGCGAGGGCGGCAGGTCGAAGGCGATATCAGGAACGATCGCATCGTTGCTCACGTCGAGGCCGATCATCTTCATGTAATCGCGCGATATCGCGTCTCGGTAGGATCGATAGCTGGCCATGCGCGCAGCCGACTTCATCAGGTAGCGGCTTACGGGATGGACAATGGGGCCTGCGCCGATGCTGACGAACAGCATCTTTTTTCCCATCAGACGGGCAAGGATCGACCAGCGAAATAATGCATACGGCATTCCTCGCGGTCCCGTTCCGAAATCATCCAGAATGCCCGTTCCAGGGACAATCAATAGATCGAGCCGACGGAGTTCCGCGATGCCGCGGATAAGCGAAATACATTCTCTCGGAATATCGCAGAGCGCTTTGTTGAGCTTGGTCACCCATTCACGGCGCGGCCGGTAAGTTATACGAGCGGCGCGGATCCCGAAATCGCGTCGTACGTTTTCCGGATTCCCGCAGATGCAGCAGATGTCGGCGTCTGGAACTCTCTGCTGCAAGAATGAGAGCATGACTTCCAGCGACGCATCATTTCCGAAGTTGCCGGTTCCGAACAGGCCGAATAGTGCAATCCGTGTGCGCGCTTTATCGCTTGCCGATGCTTCGGCTGATATCGCTTTGCCCGGCGACAAACGCCTTGGTTCAGGTGCGTTCATGACTGCCCGGCCTCTCTCGGTGTGCTAACGAGAGTTGGGAGAGAATTTCGCGCGACCGATACATCAGGCTTCTGTGTAAAGTTAAATATCGCAACGGCGGATGGCGTAGTCCGAACTTTGAATTGCGACTTGCGTAACGGATGAGAGTCATTCCTTCCTTCCGGTACCCTCGGATTATATGGGAGAGTCCGGACCAGTAAGCGTGATCGGCCATGTTGCGCAGAGCCAATTCGAGAAGCTTGTCGCGGTTGGGAAGCATCTGTCCCTCGTGAGCGAAGAAGCTTTCGAAGGCGGCCTCGTGCGCTTTGAGATCGTTTACAGGTTCATCCCGGAATGATGTCGTTGCCTGACTGGCATGAATGCGCCTTACCGCTTGTATAGCGTCGGTCTGCGCAACGTCTCCTTGCGTTGCCAAGCGCAGCCAGAGTTCGATGTCGTCCGTGTAGGCAAGTTCTTTTCTATAGTAGCCGACCTTTTTTTGCGCGTCGGTCCTTCGAACGACCGTCGGGGCAGATGGCATATCTGTCGCGAATTTGCAGGCGCGATCGAGAAAGGCGGCGCCGGACATAATGCTCCAGGTGGGCTGCGTCACCTGAGCGAAAGAAAGCTCAAGCATCTGCGGAGTCAGCAGAGCAATTTTGCCATGCGAGAACGCGACATTTGAGTTTGAATCCAGGACTGCTATTGCGCGATCCAGGCACCCGGGAAGCAGGAAATCGTCGGCATCCAGCAACAGGAAATAATCGCTAGAGGCCCAGTCGATCGCCTCATTGTAGCTGGCGTGCGGCCCCAGGTTGGACTTGTGCGCAACAACTTCGATGCGGGGATCGTCTCGTGCCAATTCCCGGGCGACCTCGACGCTGTCGTCGGTCGAGGCGTTATCTATAATCAGGATACGGAGATCAGATACGTTTTGTGATTGAACGCTGCTAACGCACTCGCGGAGGAATCTTCCATATTGATAGCAGGGGATTGCAATATCAATTTTTGGCATTTTTGGACCGCGATACGGTTTGATACGCTCAGACTAACTTGGCGCGATGCACCGCACATCTTGTGCCTAGGGATGAGATTGACTTCCATCTTACATTTGGGACGATGTTCGATCCGAGCGCTACGCCAGAAGTGGTAGCCTGAAATCAAAACCATGATGAAGGATAGCGTGCTGCTCGCGCCCTGATCTGATGTAGCTTTGTGCAGCTGTGTCGTTTGGGCTGTCGGGTATGGGTATCTCCGTTGCCGGAGTTCTGGTGTTTGGGCTGCTTGCGATCCTTGGGTGGGCACTCGGGTCACCATTGATCATCGGGTTGATGACTTCGCTTGCCTTTGGTTCCACCGCCATAGGTACCGTAGGGGGCTCGACTCCACTTCTGTTTACTGCGTTTGAGATGCTGATCGTCGCTTCGCTGGCATTGCGGCCATCAGAGTTACGAAGCCTTCCGGCCGTCATGAGGCGGCACTGGACGTCCGGTGTGATGCTGGCGCTCGGCATCTATGTCGTCGGCGGCGCCATTCTCATTCCGCGTCTTTTTGCAGGGCGTGTCGTTGTTCCCGGCGTCGTCGGCGGCTATTCGGCGGACGTCTTGCTCCAGCCGGTCCCGGGGAACTTCAACCAGGCGTGTTACTTCGCGATGGGAGTCGCCGTTTTTTTCGCATTGAGTGTGCGTTTGCTGGACGTTCGAAATCTGGAAATCATTCGCCGGGGATTTTTTGCGTTCGCAGCTGTCAATGCAGCATTGGGAATATTGGACATCCTCGGGAAGATCGTCGGCATTTCCGACATCCTCTTGCCGATCAGAACCGCGGCCTACACGATGCACACGGCCACGTCGGTTGGTGGATTCTGGCGCATCGCCGGCGGGCATCCAGAGGCGTCGGCATTCGCCAGCGTGACCTTCGCCGCGCTCGCGTTTTGTCTCTCTTATTGGCGCGCGTCCGGAACGCGGCTCGCCCTTTGGTTGACATTGATTTCAGGTGGATTGCTTGTTCTTTCGACGTCATCGACCGCGTATGGGTCCCTAGGTATTCTTTCAGTGTTTTTGGGAGCGGAAATCGCTTATCTAGCGGTCAAAAACCGGTTCAAACGGCGGGATGCAGCACTGCTGGGCGTGGCAGCGGTGGGCGTTGTTGCCATCGTGTGCTTCGCTGTATTCGATCCGCGAATTATCGATCCCTTTGTCGATTTTCTTTATAGCGCGATTTGGGACAAGGCCCAGTCGGCCTCTGGTATCGAGCGAGCGTACTGGAACGAGCGCAGTATGGATGCCTTTATGGCGACCTCCGGCATCGGCATCGGTCTCGGTAGTGCGCGCGCGTCGAGCTGGCTTGTCGCTGTGCTCTCGCAGTTGGGAGTCATCGGGTTTTCGTTGATTGGCGTGCTGACTGTGTTCATCGTTTACGGCATGCGCGGCGTGGAGCGTAACGAAGATACAATGGAACTCATTACCATCGCGAACAGCGTGCGCGCGTCGGCTCTTGCTAGTCTTGCTGCATTCAGCCTGGTCGGCGGCAATGCTGATCCGGGCGTTATCTTTGTGATTGCTGTGGCAGTGATCGCTGCGTGCCGGCTGGCGGCATTCCGACATGCGTCGCTCAAGAAGGGTCAGGAGAATGGCTATCCCCCGTTGGCGGGCATGCCGGCTCGCGGGATCGAAGCAGGCGCCAGTTGATCGTCGATAGGTGTGCGTAAGGATGATATTTCATCGCAGCAAATTAGCGGGCGCGTGGCTGATTGAGCCGGAACGCAGACACGACGAACGCGGCCATTTTGTCCGGACATTCTGCGTGGAAGAATTCGAGGCGCGGGGACTCGAAAGCAAATTTGTGCAGACGAGCCTGTCCTTCAATAAGCTGAAGGGAACGCTGAGAGGATTGCATTTCCAAAGGGCGCCGCATCAGGAGACGAAAGTCGTCGGGTGTGTGCAGGGCGCGATCTACGACGTCCTCGTTGATCTGCGTGCGGGTTCACCGACGTTCGGCCAATGGGAGGGCTATGAGCTTTCTCAGGAAAACGGACGTCAGCTGTATATTCCTGAAGGTTTTGCGCACGGTTTTCAAACGTTGTCCGATGCTTCAACCGTCAGTTATGCGATATCGAGGTTCCATGCGCCCGATGCTGCTTCCGGTGTCCGGTTTGATGATCGCCAACTCGACGTCAAATGGCCTCAGCCGCCGCTTGTGATTTCGGAGCGCGATCTGTCCTGGCCATATTTGGCCGCACGTTAATTGGCGTCGCACTCGGAAAGAAGACCGCGGCTTTCGAGCACCTCGGCGGCATCGCGAATGGTCTTGAACGGCAACTTGGATCGCTCTGCAATATCAAGCAGGGTCTGTTGGCCGTCGCTCAGGTTGAGGATCCAGAGCATGGCCATGTTGCGCTCCGCCGTTCGCTTGTCGCCGCCGACGGGAGAGTAAAGATCGTATCGGCCGAGCTGCGGCTCGCCATAGGGCTTGGTATTCAATAGCCGCCGGTTGCTCTCCAGAACATCGATCGCATCCCAGATTGCGTTGAAGGACGATGCAAGATGCTCAGGCTTGATAAAGTCGAGATTGTCGGCGGAGGTATGATATTCGGGAAAGGCGCCGAACCGGCTGCGCTGAAAAAGACCGACCGGTAAATTGAATCCGGGGGAACAATACTGGCGTTCGTCGTAGCCATAGGGAATGAAGTCGAGCAGGTCCACGTGAGGGAAACTGTATGTGAGAACATGTTTCATGGCCCTGTCGATCATGGCGTCTCCGACGCGGCTGCTTTTGTATGTCGGGCCGCCTCCATCTCCGACGCAGGACATGACGAGCCCGTGTTTTATCTTCAGTGAATCGACGTTTTCGGCGAGCCAGGTGATGGCTCCGATCGTCGCCGGTGCGAACAGAAACCGATACGTGTAGCGCGTCTTTCGAGACGCAAGCCGGTTCGCGAGGCAGGCAAGAAGCGCGAGGCCGGAGCAATTGTCGTTGGCGAGCGAGGGGTGACAGATGTGGGCGGATAATAGGACTTCGTCGCTGGTCTCGCCCCGATGTTTCGCTTCGCCGAAGGTCAGATGTCCGAGCTTGAGATCGGAGTCGATGAACACCTCATAGATGTCGTCTTCGAGGGTCAAGAACTGGGCGTGGGACATGCAGAAGGCCCAGTTTTCCGAATAGTATGACGTCCTGTAGGGGATGAGATCCGGTTGCTCGGGTAAGGTATAGATGTGCTCGCTGAGTTCTTTCAAGCCAAGATGGGCATGCACCGGAGCCGAATAGCTCATCACGTGCAGGTTGGACGAACGGAGATCAATAATGCGCTCGCCGCGGCTATTCTTGATGTATGCCTCGCGAATGTTCCATTCCTTCGGGATGATCCAGTCGAGCACCTGCTTGCCGGTTGGAACTTCTCGAACGGCGAGGGGAATTTTTTGCCCCAAAATTTGAAGCGTTCTGCGGACGCCGTCGCCGGCAATGCTGCGGCAGATCGGGTAAATTTCGGCGGCTAAATCGTAAATCTCCTCGCCGATGTCTTTTTCTTCGGCGCGCGACCGCAGGGCGCGAGCTGGGCGGCCTCCGGCGTTTCTTTTTTTTGTGAGGCTTATCAGCTGATGTCCCTCATCCTTATGGGGCGGCTTCTGCCGCCCAGTGCGCAGGTGCTTTAGGACTTCGCAAATCCGCTGCGAGAGCGCCGTCTGCAATCAGCTTTTTCAGATGGCCGACCCGCTGAAATTTCGGTCCTTCGAATTCCTTGGCGCTCAGTGTCGTGGCCTTATAGGCCTCATAAAGCTGCTTGGCGCCACGGCGCGCATCCCACTGCGGTTTGAAGCTCGGCAATGCTGTCCGTATTTTGGAAAAGTCGACCCGGTACGAACGTGTATCGGGGCCTGCATCTTCGGCAAACTCGACGCGCGTATCGGGAACGACCTCGGACGCAATTTTCGCGATGTCGGAAATGCGATAATTGTGTTCGGTTTGGCCAACGTTGAAGGCTTGATTTCGGATCGTCTCCGCCGGCGCTTCGAGAGCCGCCAGAAAGGCGCGGGAGATATCCTCGATGTGCACGATGGGGCGCCACGGCGTACCGTCGGACTTCAAATAGATGAGGCCCTCGGCTTTGGCCCAGGCCACGAGATTGTTCAGAACGATATCGAAGCGATGCCGCGGCGACAGGCCATATGCTGTGGCCGGGCGAAGATACGCGGGGCAGAAGTCGGCGCTTGCCAACTCGGCGATGTCGCGCTCGGCGCGCACCTTGGAAATTCCATAAGGCGTAACAGGATTGAGAGTGCCGTTTTCATCGATCAGCTCGGAGCCCGCTTTGCCGTAGTTACTGCACGACGAAGCGAAAAGAAATCGCTTCACGCCCGCCTTTTTGGCGGCCTCTGCAAGTCTTACGCTGCCCCTGTGATTGATGTCGTAGGTCATCGAGGGGCT
>DATLJG010000384.1:0-1961 GCA_035538995.1 Hyphomicrobium sp.
CAATGGCGAAACGCCGAAGCACGTCGCCGGTCTGTTGACGGCGGCCGGATACGGTCCAAGCAAAATCATCGTCATGGAAGCCCTCGGCGGACCAAGGGAGAACATCCGGCATACGACGGCTGAAACCTTCGCCTTGTCGAACGTCGATCCTCTGAACGTCGTCGGCATCGACGTCCTCGCTGGCCCGCAGGCCTCGCCCATTCCTTATGCCGCCGGGCTGCCCGACTCCTATTTCGAAAACGACGGCCAACTGACGAAGCGCGAAGTTCGCGCTGTGACGTTGTCGTCGTTACAGCCGTGTCCGGGTGAATTGTTGTGGGACATTGGCGTCGGCAGCGGATCGATAGGGATCGAATGGCTGCTCGCTCACCCGTCAAATCGTGCCATTGGATTGGAGCGCGATGAAGCGCGCGCCGCTCGGGCGGTGCGCAATGCGTTGTCTCTGGGTGTGCCACACTTTGATATTCGTCGTGGCGCGGCGCCCGAAGGGCTTGACGGTTTACCGGCGCCCGATGCGGTCTTCATCGGCTGTGGCACGGCTGGCGGAAAAACGATCGAGGCGTGCTGGTCGGCGCTGAAGCCCGGAGGGCGCATCGTCGTCAATAGCGTGACGCTCGAATCCGAACTGGCACTGCTTGCGGCCTATCATGCCCATGGCGGTACGCTGACACGGCTTGGCATTGAGCGCGCCGAGCCCGTCGGCAGGCGCATGGTCTGGCGTCCGGCATTGCCGGTGGTGCAATGGGTTGCACGAAAACCTGGAGCAGCCGCATGATCGCAATCGGAATTGGCGCCAATAGCCGCGCCCGGCGCGACGATTTCATCGCGGTGATTGCGAGTACCGTGAGCGAGATCGACGGTTGTGATGTTGTCGCGACGTTGGAGAACACATCGTTCTCAGTCGATCTGGAAGATGCCGCCGATTTTCACGGCCTCGAATTCCGGCCGCTGGCGATCGCCGCTCTGAGACAACGGAACGGCGACTGCATCACGCGCTCGGATCTGACACTCGATCTTCTCGGAATCGCGTCGGTCGCCGAGGCTTCGGCATTGGCGGCCGCCGGTCCCGGATCGCAGCTTCTGACGCCTAGACACACGATCGGCCATGTAACGGTTGCGACGGCGAGATCGGCGGACACGAAAGAAGACGCCCGATGACCGTACACTTTATCGGCGCCGGACCTGGCTCCGCAGATCTGATCACGATACGCGGACGCGATCTCATCGCGCGCTGCCCGGTTTGTCTTTATGCCGGATCGCTGGTTGCGGAAGCCTTGCTGTCACATTGTCCGCCGGACGCGGAGATCGTCGATACCGCGCCGATGACGCTCGATGAAATCATCGCGCGCATCGAACAGGCGACGCGCGAAGGCAAGGACATCTCGCGCCTTCATTCCGGCGATCTCTCGATCTGGAGCGCGCTTGGCGAACAGCTTCGCCGTCTCGATCAAATCGGTATCGATTACACCGTGACACCCGGCGTTCCGTCGTTTGCAGCAGCATCCGCCGCGCTGGCGCGCGAACTGACGTTGCCGGAGATTGCGCAATCCGTCGTTCTGACACGGACGCCCGGGCGCGCCTCGTCGATGCCGGAGAACGAGACGCTCGAAGCCTTCGCCGCGACGCGCGCGACGCTCGCCGTGCATCTTTCGATCCACGTCCTTGGCGAAGTCGTGCGCCGGCTGCTGCCGTACTACGGCCCGGAATGCCCGGTCGCGGTCGTCTATCGCGCGTCATGGCCCGACGAGCGCGTGATCCGCGGAACGCTATCAAGCATCGTTGCGCAAATGGCGGAGCCGGCGGTCGAGCGCACGGCGTTGATCCTCGTCGGCGAGGCGCTCGGACGCGACGATTTTCGGGAAAGCGCGCTCTATAGCGTCGATTACCGGCGCCGCTTCCGCGGCGGATGAAGAATGAGCGGGATAATGACTGACGTGTCGCCGTTGCCGCCGGGTCTTCTC
>DATLJG010000385.1:0-2331 GCA_035538995.1 Hyphomicrobium sp.
TGAAATAAGGCAATGTCAAAAAGCAAATTCGCATTGGCCCTCGGGGGCGGCGCCGCACGCGGGTGGGCGCACATTGGCGTTCTGCGAGCGCTGGAAGACGCCAATTTGATGCCAGACATCGTCGTCGGCACGTCCATTGGTGCCATCGTCGGCGGACATTTCGCCGCCGATCGTCTGGACAGGCTTGAGGAATTTGCCCGCGATCTGACCCGCCGCCGCGTCTTCGGTTATTTGGATCTGAGCGTCTCCGGGTCCGGGCTGATTGCCGGGCAGCGGCTGTTCGACCGGTTTGACGATCATCTGAGCGGCCTCCGGATCGAGGACCTTCCGACCCGCTTCGCGGCCATCGCGACCGACCTTGCAGGCGGTCATGAAATCTGGCTGCGGCGCGGACACGTCAACGATGCGGTGCGTGCCTCATCCGCCATCCCGGGCATCGTACGCCCGGTGCGTCTGAATGGCCGCTGGCTGATCGACGGCTGTCTCGTCAATCCAATTCCCGTCTCGGTATGTCGCGCGCTCGGTGCGCGGACGGTTGTCGCCGTCAACCTGACGAGCGAATTCGGTCGCGGTGGGATTCTCGTCGATGACGAGGTCGAGGATGTTGACACCCCGGTGGTGGAGGAGGAAACCGCGCCGATAACCCGCTGGAACGGTCGCGGCGCCTTGCAGCTCTTGCACCGTCAACTCTTTGGGCATCAGAAAGAGCCGGCGCCGGGCATCACCTCGGTCATCCTGAATTCCTTCAGCATCTTTCACGATCGCATCGCGCGGTCGCGATTGATGGGCGACCCGCCCGACCTGCTGTTATCGCCGGATCTCTCGCAAATCGGCGTCCTGGACTTCCATCGCGCCGACGAAATGATTGCCGTTGGCCGGGCGGCCGTCGAACCGCATATCCCGATCATCGAGCGTTATATGCGTGATCAGGAGCCGGCGTCTGCCCAGGCCCGTATCCTGTCTCCGTGAACCTTGCTTGTCCGCCGGGCTTACTCGGCGGCTTGAAGGTTCTGAGCATCGATGATCGTTTTGATTTCGGCGCGGCAGGAACCACAGTTCGTCCCCGCTTGCAAAGCCTCTCCAATCGCGGATACCGTGCTGCAGCCACGGCTGATCGCCGAAGCGATTTCATTCCTGCCCACTCCAAAGCACGAGCAGACCGTCGCCCCCTTGTCGGCCCCGCCCGCACCGGGCCGGCCCGCGATGATCGCGAAGCGTGTCCGTGCCTGCGGATGTGATGCGGCGAGTTGTGAGACAGCCCAATCGCGCGAGACGGCCACGGGTTCTGGCGCCAGGAAGAGGGCGCCTATGAGGCGCGTTCCATCAAAGCACGCAAACCTGTAATGCCCCGTTTCACGATCGTGGAACGCGATGCTTTCCGAATTTGCTGGGGCACCGAAGAGCGTCGCCGCGAATGAAGCCCAGTCGTCGCGCGCGCCCGCGACGGCGAGTTCGACGCGCCATCCGCCACGGCATTTTGCGAGTGCCCAGTATTCGGCATCGACGTCGTGAGGCTTGTGCGCGAGCACGGCAAACCCGTAGGTCGCTGCAACGAAACGTTCGATGCGTACGGCGACATTTTTGGAGGCCGGTTGGCCCGAAATCGGATCGACAAGTGACGGAATAAGCATGTCGACGCGCGCCTTCGCAGCAAACTGATCCGTCCAGTGCATTGGAATAAAAATCGAGCTGCGCTGTTGGCGCGTCGAAATCAGCGCGCGCACCAGGATCGCCCCGGTTCCTGGCGAGACGCGAACCAGATCGGCATCTTCGATTTTACGACGCTGGGCATCGTCGGGATGAATTTCGGCAAACGGCTCGCCGTAGTGCTGTGAGAGTCTCGGGCTCTTTCCGGTCCGGGTCATGGTGTGCCAATGATCGCGGACTCGGCCGGTATTGAGTGTCATCGGAAACGCCGCCGAGCACCGCAGCGTCTCCGCCACGGCCGTTGGCACAAACCGCGCTTTGCGATCCGGAGTAAAGAACCGTCCGTCGGCAAACAAGCGATCGCTGGAGATGGCGTTTGCGGATCGGGGCCATTGGAATGGAGCGAGGCGATCGAAATCGGCGACGGAAATGTTCGCGCATGCGCCGATGTCAAAGTCACGCGCGCCATTGTTTTCGAATGACGAGAGCGCCGCGTGCTCGGCAAAAATCTCTGCTGGCGATGCGAAGTTGAATGCCGCGCCGAAGCCCATGCGCTTCGCCACTTCAGAGATAATCCACCAGTCGGGCTTGGCCTCTCCGGGGAGCGGAAGGAACGAACGCTGGCGCGAAATCCGCCGCTCCGAATTCGTAACGGTGCCGCTTTTTTCGCCCCAAGCTGCCGCA
>DATLJG010000386.1:0-3578 GCA_035538995.1 Hyphomicrobium sp.
TGATGGCGCCCTTTGCATCGGAAAATGAATTGCTGAACACGATACGCTCGGGCGCGGCAATCTCACGATAGACGAACCGGCCCCACATCGTGCTGCCGTCCGATGCCTGAAGGCCGTAGTGATAGATGCCACCCGGCCGCAAATCCATTTGAGATGCGATGAGTCGGCTGCCTTCGGGCCCCCACCAGTGTCTCATGCGATCGTCTTCGCTGAAGGTCCGGAACACCACCTCACGGGGCGCGTCGAACGTGCGAGAAATGACGAACGGTTCGACGATCGACTGGTCATCCATTTCAGCATCGCGCGTGGTCATGCGGGGCCGGCGAAATGCGCGAGGTGCGCGCCAAGCTGATCGAAGCATTCGTTCCAGCCGACGGCTATGCCGTTGCGCGCTTCCTCCGTATCGAAGCCGTCCTGAACGAACGTCATCTTCGTTTTTGAGCCTTCGTCATCGAACTGGACCGTTATGAGCGTTTCGGTTTCCGCTCTCCCGGCCGCATCGAGCCACGCATGGGTCAGGACAATGCGCCGGCCATCGACGATTTCGCGATAGGTGCCCTGCACGCGATGATCCTCGCCCTCGGTCGAGTACATGCGCGCGTACCAGTCGCCGCCTTCGCGAAAATCCGTTCGCGCCGCGGGGATCGTGTAGCCCTTCGGCGCGGACCACTTTCTCAGATGGTCCGGAATCGACCACATCTGATAGACGAGCGTGCGCGGCGCATCGAAGGTACGAACAATTTCGAGTGCCTCTATCGAATTGCGGCCGGCCCGCGCTTCACTTGTATTTCTTTGGACCACGCTGTGTCTCCGTTACTTGCAAATCGCGCAGATACAGATCAGGCCGATCGAAACTTTTCTCCCAGAACTTGCGATACGGGCCGATCCAGTTCTCGACGTCCTTCAGGGGCGCCGGGACGAACCGGCAAGGACGCCATTGCGCATCACGTCCGCGCGTGATCAACCCGACGCGCTCGAGCACCTTCAAATGTTTCGAAACCGCTGGAAGGCTCATTTCGAACGGCTCCGCCAATTCGCTTACGGATGTCTCGCCGAGAGCCAAACGCGCCAGGATTGCGCGCCGTGTTGGATCGGCAAGAGCAGCAAATGTTTCGCTGAGGCAGTCGGCGGCCATCTGTATTTAGCCCATCAGTTAAATAGCTCCCGGGTTAGGTGGTAGAGCCATACCCGAAATCAAGTCTGGGCCTGTCTCAGCCCGGGCGCATCGCGCGCCGCTGGTGATCCGACATGGGGAGCCGTGAAAATTTCGCCAAGCGGGCAAAATAAAAAACAATGAAAAACTGGGGCGCTAGAAACACAAAAGCCCCGCGCGGCCGGCGATTCAATCGCTCCGCGGCAGGGCCATGAATCTGGAATTGCTGCTCTTCTGAGAATCGCTAGTGCCGCGTTTCGCGACTTAGCCGTTCGATCTCGTCTTTCAGTTTCAACTTCTCTTGCTTCAATCGCCTGATTTCGATGTCATCCGAACTTGGATGCGCCACCACCTGATCAATGCGCTCTTCGAGAACGCGGTGCTTTTCCGCGAGTTCTGCAAGATGAGCCGTTATCGCCATCAGTTCCTCCGAAAGAATTTGCAGACGTAGAAATCGTGCCACACGTTCCGGGCGTTGTCCAATGCCTCGAAATGCCAATACGCCAAATTTGATCTTCATTGCGCCGCAATCGTTGACCCGGCTCGTTCGAGAATCGTGAAATCATTTCATGTCATTACATTCTTCCTGCGGCATGTCGCTTTTGCCTGTTGCCAGAACACGGGCAATCGCCCAAAACGCTGCGAGCGGCCGGGCGGGGGTAGGGCATCGTGATGGAGCGACGCGACGAGCGCGAGCTCAGGGACGAGTTGGTGAACTTGCGGTCGGAGCACCGAATGCTCGACTGCGAGATTCTGTCCCTTGAAGATAACCCTATGGCGGACCAGCTTTTAGTGAAGCGGCTGAAGAAGAAGAAGCTCGCCCTCAAAGACCGCATTACACAGATCGAAGATAAGCTGCTCCCCGACATCATCGCTTGAGCGATCGGATCGTTTCCAGCGGCGAAGCGTATTGTGAACGTCGCGCGTTGGTGACCTATGGCCTCGGTTTCCCCACCCGTCGATAGCTGGCTCTATCCGAGCGATGCGGGCCTCTATTGCGAACCTGGCGATTTTTACATCGATCCGCATCGCTCCGTTGAGCGTGCCGTCATCACGCATGGCCATAGCGATCATGCCCGTTCGGGCCACGGCGCGGTGCTGGCGACGCACGAAACGATCGAAATCATGAAGGTGCGTTACGGCGATGATTGCGCCGGAGCGTTTCAACCGCTGGCCCTTGGGACGCCGATTTCGATCAACGGTGTCAGCGTCCGCCTCATTCCAGCCGGGCATATTCTCGGTTCGGCGCAAGTTGTCATCGAATGGGCCGGCAAGCGCGCGGTCATTTCGGGTGATTACAAGCGCGCCGCCGATCCGACGTGTGCGCCCTTCGAGCTTGTGCCGTGCGACGTGTTCGTGACCGAGGCGACTTTCGCTCTACCGGTTTTCCGCCACGAGAAAGCCGAGCACGAAGTCGAAAAGCTCCTCGGCTCGATGGCTGCCGAACCCGATCGCACGCATCTGATCGGCGCCTACAATCTCGGCAAATGCCAGCGGATGATCCGCGTCATCCGTGACGCCGGTTACGATGCTCCAATCTATCTGCACGGCGCCGTCATTGCGCTGACAGAACTCTATCAGCGGCTCGGCATCGAACTCGGCGATCTTCGTCCCGCGACAACGACGGACGCCAAATCATTGCGCGGCGGCATTGTGATGTGTCCGCCTTCGGCGCTCGGCGATCGCTGGTCGCGACGTTTCGGCGATCCCGTCAATGCCTTCGCCAGCGGCTGGATGCGCGTGCGCGGTCGCGCCCGTCAACACGGTGTCGAGCTTCCGCTCGTCGTGTCGGATCACGTCGATTGGCCGGAGCTGATCGCAACCGTCACCGAGGTCGGCGCGGAAGACATCTGGGTGACGCACGGTCGCGAGGATGCGCTCGTCCATTATCTCGCGACGCTCGGACTTAAGGCCCGGGCGCTGGCTCTTGTCGGGCGCGAGGAGGAGGCCGAATAGCTATGCGCGCCTTTGCTCGCCTTCTCGATTGCTTAGCTTATACGCAGAGCCGGAATCGCAAACTGGCTTTGCTCGGCCATTATTTCCGATCGGCGCCGGATCCGGATCGCGGCTGGGCACTGGCGGCTTTGACGGACGGCGTGCCCATCCGCATGCCGCTGCGGCGCATGCTGAACGATCTCGTCGGACGTTTCATCGATCCGGTTCTCTATCGCCTGTCGCGAGACTACGTCGGCGATACGGCAGAGACGGTTTCGCTGCTTTGGCCGGATCATCCGGTGGAGCTTGCGCCGCCTTCCGCCCTCGCCTCGACGGCGATGAGTCGGGTGCGAGGTGGCGACGCTGGTGAGAAATCGAAACAGCTGTCGCTCGATTTTACCCCCACCCCTACCCTCTCCCCGCAAGGGGGAGGGGAATTAAGGGGAGCGCATCTCCTGCATCGAAAAGAATTAGGTGCTTCGTCGCTCGT
>DATLJG010000387.1:0-8337 GCA_035538995.1 Hyphomicrobium sp.
GGTATATCCGAAACCGTTACGGTCAAAGTGCGTAGCCGTCTTGCGATCTTTGCCGCCGATCTTGAGGGTGGCGAGGATCGGTTCGTTGATGCCGTCGTAGTCCCACTGGTCGAACGGCGTCATCTGGTAGGCCCACTTCGCGACGCCGGTGTCGACATCACGAGCAAACATCGTCATCGACCACTTCTGATCGATCGGCTTGCCATCCGGTCCCGCACGCTGTGCAGGGTTCCAGGTCGAGGGGTTACCCGTTCCGTAGTAGATCAGGTTGAGGTCCGGATCGTAGGCCATGTAGCCCCACGTCGAACCGCCGCCGATCTTCCACTGATCGCCATTCCAGGTCTTCAAGGACGAGTCCTTGCCGACCGGCTTGCCGAGCGAGATCGTCTTCTCAGGATCGACCAGGATGTCAGAATCCGGGCCCATCGAGTAAGCGCGCCACACCTTCTTACCGGTGTTGATGTCGTAAGCGGTGACGTGGCAACGAACGCCGAATTCAGCGCCCGAGATGCCGATGATCACTTTGTCTTTCGTGACCAGCGGAGCGCCCGTGCCGGTTTCGCCCTTCTTCGGATCGCCGTCGACGACCTTCCAAAGTTCCTTACCCGTCTTCGCGTCGAGAGCGACGAGAGACGTATCGGCCTGGTGAAGGAAGATCTTGCCTTCAGCGTACTGAACGCCACGGTTGACCGTGTCGCAGCACATGACCGGGATAACCGAAGGATCCTGCTTCGGCTCATACTTCCAGATGATCTTGTTCTCATCTGCAAGGTTCAGAGCGAACACGATGTTCGGGAATGCCGAGTGGAGCCACATGGTATCGCCAACGACGAGCGGGCCGCCTTCGTGACCACGAAGAACACCGGTCGAGAACGTCCATGCGACTTTGAGCTGGCCAACGTTGGCCGTCGTGATCTGGTCGAGGGTCGAATAACGCGTACCGGCATAATCGCCAGATTGCTGGACCCAGTTCGCCGGATTGCTGCCCAACTTGATGACATCCTCGTTCGCCCATGCGGACGCCGAGAATGCAGCAGTTGCGAGCAAACCGCATGCGAATGCACTTCTGCGCATTGCGCTTCCTCCATTAAGATAAAGTCTTGCCACGCTTGCAAGTTTTCGTACCCGAGGCCTTGCCGGTTTATCCCCGCCATCGAAATCAAGATTGCGCGGGATTTTTCCCGTCTCAACCTCGTCTTTGGAGGAGTTCTTCACGAAACTGTGTAGAGCCGGCAGTTCCTCGTGAACGGGGCGCATGTAGACACTTTTTCCCAACGTCCGCAACACGAACTGCGACGATAACTCATGCGCGACAGATTAGGACAATGAATCTGACCAAAAAAAAGCTAGAGAAACCGGCCTATTTTCGCACCGCAACATAAATGCTGCGGTGCACGTCTAGTTTTTCCCGAGACATCGGAATTTAATCGGCAATTCACGGACTTTCACGGAATCGTGATGCCTTGCGAGCTTAGGCAAAGGCCCCAACCAGCTAGGTTGACGACTTTATTACAGAAAGCATGTGATGGCCGAAAATTCCCGCCTTTCGATCCGCCCTTCCCGCAAAGATTTCCTACGAGGTTTGGCATCCTCGGCAATCTTGCCTCTGCTGCCCGCGCGCGCCCAAGCCGTTGAACTCGGTTTAGAGACAATAGCGCCCGGAATCTTCGTCCATACCGGCCAAATCGCCTTGGTCAACGAAGCGAACCGCGGCGACATTGCAAACGTCTGCTGCATCGTCGGGGATACCGCTGCGGCACTCATCGATACCGGCGGCTCCTATCTGGTCGGCCAAGAGTTGCACGAGGCAATCAGCAAAATCACCGACAAGCCGATCCGCTATGTCATCAACACGCACATGCACCCCGATCACGTGCTCGGTAACGCCGCTTTTGAAAGTCCCGGCACCGAATTTGTCGGCCACCACAAACTTCCAGCGGCTCTTTCAGCGCGTGCCGAAAGCTATCTCCGGAATGCGCGCGAACGCATCGGCGACAAAGCCTTCGCCGGAACAAAAATCGTCTTGCCGACAAAACTCGTCACCGACACGCTCGATCTCGATCTCGGCGGCCGCACACTTACGCTGAAGGCGCGCCCAACCGCACATACGGATAACGATCTCACAATTTTCGACAGCGCGACGGAGACGTTCTTTCTTGGCGATCTTCTGTTTTCAGATCACATCCCGACACTCGACGGCTCGATCGTCGGATGGTTGAAATTAATTCCGGAACTGATGAAGGAAAAAGCTGCGCGCGCCGTCCCGGGTCATGGTCCGAAATCGATGCAGTGGCCAGATGCCATTTTACCCGAGCAACGTTATCTCGAGACTATTGCTCGCGAGGTGCGCGCGATGATCGAGGAAGGCAAAACACTTGAGAAAGCGGTCGCGACGGTCGGTCAATCGGAACGCGGAAAATGGCAGCTCTTCGACGAGCACAACGGCATGAACGTCACAGCCGCCTTCACGGAACTCGAGTGGGAATAGACGTGTGCTGTCCGCCAAGAAAAAGGGCGCCATAAGCGCCCTTCCTGCAATCATCAGATTGTCCGACATCAAGTGATTATCAGAAGCACCTGAGTTCGCCTTCGACCTGCGCACGCCGCATATTCTTGATCTTCTCTTGCATCTGAGGGATCTTGGTCCAGGCAACGTTCTCGCCACCCTTGAGGCCAACAGAAATCAGCGTTTCGGCTTCCTCGTATTCCGAGAAGGGCAGGATGGACGCGATCTGATCAATCGAGCACGAACACTTGTCGAGCATTTCGCGAGTCTGGCCGTTCGCCGCCATGCAGCCAAAGACATAGTCGGCGCGCGTCACAGTCGGATAGTCGTTCGCCGGTAACTCCTGCGCCATCGCACCGCCAATGCACGTCAGTCCGGCGGCGGCTGCGGAGGCAAATAAAATTTTGAATCTTGCGGCACGTTTCATTTCACATCTCCCACGCCTACAAGCGTTGTGGTTTCGACGAGCGACGGGGCTGATTTGTCGGTGCTCGTATAGTCCGAAACCATTTGAGCCAAATATCCGGGGATCTTATCGGACAACGCGATCTTGAACGTTGCCTTCTCGAAGCCCCTCATCTTCGCGCGCGCCGGATCGTTGGCGAACGGCGTCGCCGTGACCTGATACCCGCTGACTTCCTCTCCGTTGTATAAGATCTTCACCGGCGCGATGGTTGCACCGTCAGCGAGGTAGCGGCTGAACATGCCCTTGAGATAAGCGCTGTCGCCGCCCGCGAGTTGCCGGAAGTGCGACACCGCACCATCAAGATAGACAACCAGCAGCGGATTGCCGTCCATGTCGGTAATTCGTTGCGGCTCGCGGGCGCGGTCTCCGGAATACATCTGCACGATGACGTTTTTCTTGCCCGGCGCGCCGTCGCTATCGATCTTTACGGTGATATCATCGGAAAATCCGGGACCAAGCGCCTTCTCGTTCGACGGCTTGCGCACGAACTTATAATCGAGCACGGTCCCCGCCGCGACCGAGGCAATGTGCGGGCGATTGAAGAGAATATCGGTCGGCTTCGGCATGTCCTCCGCCATCGCCGCTCCCGGGACGGAGAGCGCGAGAATAGCCAACGCGGCGAACGGAAATTTCGGCATCAAGGGCATTCCTCCAGATAGGCACATTGCATGTTTTTCCCGGCTCTTTAGCGATAGGCGCGCCGATTGACCAGATGTCATGGCCGATCTCAATGACGATCCGAGCCGGATAGCAACTTTGCGACAAAATGCAGGAAGTAGTTCCAAATCGGAACTTAAAAGCCGGTAACCTCTAGCGGAGGAATTTACCAAACGCCCGTGGCCCGTCTCCTACACGCGCCTTTCCCGTAATCGTGATGGCGACCGGATCGAGACGCAGCAATAAGTTGTCGCCCCAACACGCGACATAGACGTGCTCGCCGGACGTATCCGTTTCGATGCCTTCGGGATGGTCGCAGGCACGAATTGTCTTGATCGGCGTCAAGGTGTCGAGATCGAAGGCGGTTACGCTGCTTCCGTATTGGTTCGTTGAAAAACCCCGCCCGTCCGCGAGTGCCACAGCATAAGGCCGGCGTCCCGTCGCCACGTGACCGATCACCCGGCGCCCGGCGATATCGATCACGGTCACATCATCGCTTTTCACATTTGCGGTATAGGCCCGCGCACCCTTGGCATCGATGGTGACGCCGAACGGGTGGGTTCCGACGGGAACCGACGCCACGCGCGTCCGAGTCGCGACATCGACGATCGAGACGGCATCGCTCTCGCGATCCGCCGACAGCAGCAGCCGTCCATCGGGGGTTACAGCGAGGCCCGACGGCGACTTCCCGACCGCAATTTTACCGACGACGGCCCACTTCTTCACGTCCACGACGAGGATTTTGTGCGTGTACCAATCGGCGACGTACACCTCAGGCAACGTCGGATGCGTGGCAATACCGACGGGGCCTCCCCCGAGTTTCAGGCGGCGCGAGACGGTACGGTGCACCGCATCCACCTCGACCAGTTCGCCGCTGTCGGCCGCCGTAATGTATGCTTTCGACTTGTCGGGAGAGAGAGCAATCCCGGCCGGCTTTCCGCCGATCGCAAGCGTCGCGACTTCCTTCATCGTCGCTAGGTTGACGAACGACAGACTGTCGGCCGGTTGATTTGTCGTCAGAGCCTCGCCCGCCAGCGCCGTCTGCAATCCGCCGAATAGCAGAATGGCGACCGCAATGCCGATGCGAAACTCAACCCGCACTACTTGCCGCCTTCGATCTTGGCTTTCACGGCCGCGAGCGAGCTCTTGTAAAGACCTTCGACCGCCTTTTTGGCGGCTTCGTCGCTCAGTTCCGGCGGCGGATCGTTATTCATATATCCGCGATAAAAGGCACCGTGCCATTCGAGCGTCGACTTGCTGTCGCCGTCCGCGGTCACAGTGATCCGCGACGAATAATCGTTCACCGGCAGAACCTTCACGTCGACCTTGGTGATCTCGTAGCTGTAGGTCTTTTCCTTGGCGTCGTAATCGTCGAGCATCTCTTCGATGACGCCGCCATCCTTGAGCGTCAGCGTGCGCGAGGCGCCATCGCTGGCGGACGGGTTAGAGTTCGGTTTGTTGTCGCCCTTGCCCTCGGTCTTCGCAACCACCGGCACCCAACTCATGTCCTGGAAGTTGCCAACGACCGCCCAGACCTTATCGGCCGGTGCGTTGATCTCGACGGACTCGGTGACTTTCTGGCGCGACGGGCCGTGGGCCCAAGCCGCGACAGGCAAAGTGCCCAGGATCGCGGCGGCAATCGCCAAGCGTTTCAACATGCAGTTCCTCCGGAAGTTTTTTGGTCTGTAACGTGCGCAGGCGTGAGGCCACGTGGCCGAGCGCGCTGCACCTTATGCGCGTTGAGCAAGGGCCGTGACAGCCAATTGTGTCGCACCTCGCTTTCGCGCTTTACCGTGCTTGACCGCTGGGGTCAGAGTTGGTTTACCTCCGGCCTCATACATTTGTCGAATCTCGCCGGGTAGCTTCCGCGGCTTCATGGGGTGTTGGATTTGGAATCCGAAAAGCCGAGCAACGGTGCAAATCATTATGAGAACGTCGCGTGTCCATTCTGCGGCATGGCGTGCGATGATCTCGAGATCGGCCCTTCCGGCTCGGGCGGTCTGAAGGTTCTCAAGAACGGTTGCGTGAAATCCAGAAGTGGATTCGAGCGTCCGCTCATCGAACCAAGTCCGCAGATCGACGGCAAGGATGTGCCGTTGTCAGAAGCCATCGCCGAAGCAGCCAAGCTGATCCGCGAGAGCCGCCTGCCGGTATTCGGCGGCCTCGGAACCGATGTTGACGGTATGCGCGCCGTCATGCCTTTGGCCGAACGCAGCGGTGGCGTGGTCGATCATGCAATGAGCGGCGATGCCTACCGGAACTTGCGCGTCTATCAGTCGAGCGGCTACTTGACGACGTCGCTCACGGAAGCCCGCAATCGCGCCGACCTGTTCATCATCGCCGGCGGCGACGTTCACAAGACTCATCCGCGCTTCTTCGAGCGCATCGTCTGCACCGACGAGTCGATGTTCGCGGAAACGCCGGCGAAACGCACCGTCATCTTCCTTGGCGAGGGCCTCGATGAATCGGCGGCGAAGGGCAATCGCATTGGCGAAGTGCTGACGCTTGCCTGTAAGCCCGATCGCATCGGCGAAATCCTCGATGCGATGCGCGCCCTTGCGAAAGGTGCATCGATCCCCGCTGAAACGATCGGCGGACTGCCGAGATCGGCCGTTGAAGATCTCTTGGCCCGCTGCAAGGCGGCATCTTACGGCGTCATGGTCTGGCTTCCATCGTCTTTGAATTTTCCGAGCGCCGACCTCACCATTCAGGCCATCAACGAATTCATTAAAGAGCTCAATCTCACCCAGCGGTTTGCAGGCTTGTCGTTGGGAGGCAGCGAAGGCTCGACGACCGTCAATGCGGTCTGCACCTGGCAATCGGGCTTTCCGCTGCGCCTATCGTTCGCCAGCGGCAAGGCCGACTACGATCCCAATCGCTACGACGCCAGCCGCATGATCGCAGCCAAGGAAACCGATCTCATCGTTTGGCTCGCGTCCTTTACGGAAGCGCTCAATCCTCCGGACACGGATGTGCCGATGATTGTGCTCGGTACGCCGCATCTGAAGCTGAAACGGACCCCGAAGGTCTATATTCCCGTTGGCACCCCTGGCGTCGACCAGGACGGAACGATCGTGCGTGTCGACAGCGTTGTTTCGCTACCCCTCCGCAAACTAAGGCAGTCGAACCTGCCGGCGGCCCAAAACGTCCTCGCTTCCATCGAAGCCGCCCTCTAGGCCAACACGCGAGAGTAAGAATGCTGATTAAGCTCACAGGCGGCAAAGTCTACGATCCCGCGAACGGCGTCGATGGCGAAGTTCGCGACATCTTTATCGAGAATGGCCGCATCGTATCCCCGTCTCCGGACGCGAAAATCGCCCACGAATATCCGCTGCATGGTCGCGTCATCATGGCTGGCGGCATTGATCCCCACACACATATTGGTGGCGGCAAGGTCAACATTGCGCGGACGCTGCTGCCCGAGGATCATATCGGGCACGAGATGGCGGCGACCGACGTCACGCGCCCCGCGACAGGCCGGGCAATTCCTTCGACGCTGGATGCCGGATACCGCTACGCGGAAATGGGCTACACAGCCGCCTTCGAACCCGCAATGCTGGCCTCGAATGCGCGCCAGACCCACATGGAAATGGGTGATACGCCGATCGTCGACAAAGGCGGCTTTGTCATGCTCGGCTCGGATGATTTCTTTCTCCGGCAGCTCGCCGGCAAAACCGATTTTTCCGCCATCAAGGACTACATCGCCTGGACGATGCACGCCGCCCAGGCCATCGCTGTCAAGGTCGTCAATCCCGGCGGCATCAGCGCCTTCAAATTCAATCAGCGCCAGCTCGATCTCGACGAACAGCACACGTTTTATGGCGTTACGCCGCGCGACATCATCTTGACCCTTGCGCGCGGTCTGCAAGAGCTCGGTGTCGTGCATCCGGTTCACGTCCACGGCTGCAATCTTGGTGTCCCGGGCGGCGTCGAGACCACCCTAGCGACGATCAAGGCCGCCGAAGGATTGCCGGTCCACCTGACGCACATTCAGTTTCACAGCTACGGCACCGAAGGCGACCTGAAGTTTTCGTCCGGTGCCGCGCGCGTCGCAGAGGCCGTCAACGCCAACAAGAACATTTCAGTCGACGTTGGGCAGGTGATGTTTGGCCAGACCTGCACGATCTCCGGCGATGCGATGCGCCAGTTCGTGACGTCACGCTCCGCCGATCCGAAGAAGTGGGTCGTGATGGACATCGAATGTGACGCCGGTTGCGGCGTCGTTCCGTTCAAGTATCGCGACAAGAGCTTCGTCAACGCGCTGCAGTGGGCGATCGGCCTCGAACTGTTCCTGCTCGTCAACGATCCGTGGCGACTGTTCCTGACGACGGACCATCCAAACGGCGGCCCATTTACCTGCTATCCGCATTTGATCCGTCTGCTGATGGACAAATCCTTCCGTCAGGACGCGATGCAGACGATCAATCAAGATGCGCTGAAGTATTCGACGCTTGCGAGCCTCGATCGCGAATATACGCTTTACGAAATCGCCATCATGACGCGCGCCGGGCCGGCCCGCAGCCTCGGCCTCATGGATCGCGGGCACCTCGGCGTCGGCGCCTGCGCTGACATCACGGTCTACGAGGACAATCCCGATCGCGAAGCGATGTTCGCGAAACCGGAGCTGTTGTTCAAGAACGGCGAAGTGATCGTCCGCAACGGCAGAATCGTGAAGGTCGTCAACGGCGCAACCCACGTCGCGCGACCG
>DATLJG010000388.1:0-21402 GCA_035538995.1 Hyphomicrobium sp.
CGCGACCAAGATCGACAGCGGCAGCAGGACGTAGAGTGTGGCGCGCGTAACATCGACCCAGAAATTGCCGATCTCTCTTGTGCCGCTGCGTGCGAAGGCGCGCGTCACGGCAATCGCAAGCGCAATGCCCGTTGCAGCGGAGAGGAAATTCTGAACGGCGAGGCCGGCCATCTGCACGAGATGACCCATTGTCGTTTCGCCCGCATAAGACTGCCAGTTGGTGTTGGTGACGAAGCTCATCGCCGTATTGAAAGCGAGGCCGGGTTCGACGGCGGCGAAGCCCTGTGGGTTGAGCGGGAGCACATGCTGGAGCCGCATCAGCGCATAGAGAAATAGGAATCCCGCGCCATTGAAAACAAGCATCGACACTGTGTAGGAAAGCCAATCCTGCTCTGAGCCTGGCTTGATGCGTGCAAATGCGTAGAGCGATCGTTCCACCGGGACCAAGACGGGCGAAAGTGCGGTGCGCTCACCCGCGAACACGCGCACGATGTAGAGACCGAGCGGCCAAGCCGCCGCAAGAACCGCGCCGAGCACCAGCGCAATCTCAAACCAACCGGCCAAAGACATGAGAAAGCCCTCCGGGGCCGTTAGAATTTTTCGGGCCTGACGAGCGTGTAGACGAGGTAGGCACCGAGCCCGACGGCAAGGAGAAGGCCGACGACAGGATCGCTCATGGCCGCCTCACAACCAGCTGCAAAGTTTGGCGTAACCGATCATCAGGCCGAAGCAGCCGAGGCCGAGGAAGAGATAGACAATGTCGAGCATGCGCTCTGCTCCGTCCGATTTGACTGACGGACGGAACATGAGGCGAAGCGCATCAAGTCTCGATTGGGAAATCGGGATGCCGGTATAAAGAAGTCATAAAGACAGGAGGCGGCCGGTCATCCGTGCTGTTGCGCCCGAACTGCTCAACGCTTCAGACGCGCAACGGCAAATGGACGTCTGGCTGGTGGTGGAGCAAGCGGTCGGTCGCGTACCGGTCTCTTATAGAGAAATCCCTGCGAACAGTGAAAATATGAGGGATGTCGCGGAAAATGGGTTGTTCAAACGATCTACCGTAGCGGCTTGGACCCTGAATTCACGGGTATTTTTGACCGATAGGCGATCGAAATCCCTACACCTCGTAACGGGGAATAACAGGGATGGCCGGGCCGGGCTCGACGGGCCACTTTCGGTCGCTCATCCGAATCCTATTGATGGTCGCGCTATCGCGATTTTGGGGGTGGATCGCAAACGAACCACCCTGCTTTTTTGAGCTTGAACCAGACGCGGCCTTGTCCGATTTTTACCTCGGACGCTTCACCTTCGAGGTGGCGGTTGTCCAAGCGAGCCAGTCAAGCCAAGGATGGGCACCGTTCCTCGACAAGTTTCTCTACGAGACCAGCGCGTTTCCGAACATATCGGACGACGATCAGGTCGACAGCATGACCCAGGTTATTGCGAATTTTGGAAACGCAATCGCTCACGCGAGGCGCAACAAACGACTTCATGGATAGATTTCCGATTGCTTGCGTCGCTGGTGAAACCAGGCGAGGCCCCAATATGCCGTCACCGCGACTTCAATGGGCCACCACGGCGATGCGTAGTCAGAGTTCGCGAACTTACATGGAACCAAAGTCTCGCAAACACCATTTGAACTTCGACGACAACGTGTCCGGGATTTTCAGGCGCAGGATCAATTCGCCACGACGGCACACAAACAATCCGCTTTGAAACGCGGCATCGCGCGCCGTGCGCCGCGCAATGCGCGTGGATCATCGTCAGCGCTCTCTATTCAAGCGCATGCTTATAGATGCCGTTGACTGTCTCGCTACCACGTACGCTGATTCCAGACCGATTCGCGTTGTGGTGAGCGAGCTCCTAAAGCTCCGTGCTTCTTCGTGATGAGGCACGGTCTCACGCGGGGATGGGTGTGACCACCGAGTGTAATGGTAAGCGTGTTTGCGTGGGGCGGACCCGGAACCATATTGCGTAGAGGGCTGGAAGGAACAGAAGAATAAGAAGCGTGCCAACTGCCGTACCGCCGATGAGCGTGTAGGCCATCGAGCCCCAAAACACAGAAGTTGTCAGGGGTATGAAGGCAAGAACGGCAGCGAGCGCTGTCAGCACGACCGGGCGTGCGCGCTGGACCGTCGCTTCGATGACGGCGTGATAATCATCGAGCCCTTCCTGTTTGTTGCCCTTGATTTGCTCGATCAGTATCAGCGTGTTCCGCATCAGAATGCCCGACAAGCCGATCAGTCCAAGGATCGCATTGAAGCCGAAGGGCTGCTCGAAGATGAGCAACGTCGGCACAACGCCGATCAGACCCAAAGGTGCGGTTGCGAGAACCATCCACATAGCGGAGAAGGAACGCACCTGGAAAATGATCACGATCATCGTCAGGATGAACATCACCGGGAAAACAGGAGCGAGGGCTTTATTTGCCTTAGTCGCCTCTTCGATATTGCCGCCCGTCTCGATACGGTAGCCGTCCGGGAGCGCGGCAATAATGGGCTGAATGGCATTCTGGATTTCCAGCGATACCGGTGGCGGTTGCGACTGCTGATCGATATCACCCTGGACTGTGATCGTCGGTGTTCGATCGCGCCTCTTTAAGATGGGATCTTCCTGAACGACCTCGACATGGCCGATCTGGCTGAGGGGCACGAGCTTGCCGGACTCGTTTTGCAATACAAGATCATTCAGCTTTGACGGATCCAGCCGGTCGCTTCCGCCGCTGCGCGCCATCACCTGGACGGTTCGAATGTCTTCACGCACGACCGTGGTGGATACGCCCGTCAGAAGGAATTGCAGCTGTTCGGCAACATCGTTCGGTGACAAGCCGATCAGGCGCAGCCGGTCCTGGTTGAGCGTGAAGCGGAGGGAAGGCGCGCGCTCGCCCCAATCGGTATTAACCTGACGCATGTGAGGATTGGCGCGCATCACGCCGGCGACTTTCTGAGCGATTGCACGAAGCGTGTCTGGGTCGGGACCCATTACACGGAAGGCAATGGGCCAAGGCGAGGGCGGGCCAAAGACGAATTGCGTGGCTCGGACCTGTGCTTCCGGCGCCAACCCTTCAGTTATGCGCGCCCAGGTACGAACCTTCAGTGCGTCCCGAGCAGACGAGCTTGGCGTCATCACGACGATTTTGGCAAAGGATGGGTCAGGAAGCTCGGGATCGTATCCCAAGTAAAAACGCGGCGCGCCTTGGCCAATATAAGAGACGATATTCTTCGTCTCCGGTTGTTCCTTGAGCCACGCCTCGATTTTTTCGACCGCGCCTTTCGTCGCCTCGATGCTCGACCCGTCCGGCATTTGCACTTCGACGAGAAGTTCGCGGCGATCGGAACTTGGAAAGAATTGCTGCTTGACGCCTCTCATGCCGACGCCGGCAAGAACGAAGAGCACTACCACCGTACCTGCAACAAGAAACTTATGGTGGATAGACCACGCAACGAGACGCCGAAACCGTTCGTAGCGTGGCGTCGAATATATCGCGTCGTGTCCGCCAGGGAGCGGCTTGATGTTCGGAAGCAGCTTTACACCCAGATAGGGGGTGAAAACCACGGCGACGATCCACGATGCAATGAGCGCAAAGCCGACGATCCAAAAAATGTTTCCGGCGTATTCACCGGCCGTCGACTTGGCAAAACCGACGGGCATGAGGCCAATGATGGTCACCAGGGTGCCCGAGAGCATTGGCGCCGCTGTGTGGCTCCAGGCATAGGCCGCAGCCTTCGTACGCTCGTAGCCTTCCTCGAGCTTCACGACCATCATTTCGATGGCGATGATCGCGTCGTCGACGAGAAGCCCCAACGCCAAGATGAGTGCGCCAAGCGTGATGCGATCGAAGTTTCGTCCCGTAATCATCATGATGACGAACACTGCCGCTAGCGTCAGCGGCACGGCAGCAGCGACGACAATGCCGACGCGCCAGCCAAGGCTCGCGAGGCTGACAATCATTACGACCGCCAGCGCAACGACGAACTTCAGCATAAACTCATCGATCGATTCTCGGATATTGACGGCTTGATCGATGATCTTTGTGAAGGTGATGCCTGCGGGAAGAGTCTGCGCGATCTTTGCCTCTTCCGCATCAAGAGCCTTGCCGAGATCGAGGCCATTCCAGCCTTCTTTCATCACGACGCCGAGCACCATGGCAGGATCGCCATTATGCCGAATGAGAAACGTCGCGGGATCTTCGTAGCCGCGTTTGACCTCGGCAACGTCGGACAGCTTCAGCACGCGCCCGCCCGCAACAATCGGTGTATCACTTATTTTCTTCAGATCGTCGTATGCGCCTTCTACGCGCACGAAAACTTGCGGGCCACTGGTGTCGATTGATCCGGCAGGCGTCACCACATTCTGGCGATTGAGGGCATCGAATATCGATCGCGCGCTGATTCCAAGCGTCGCAAGTTTGGCATACGAGAATTCGACGAAGATCCGCTCAGGCCGCTCGCCGAGAATATCGACTTTTTTGACGCCCGGAACGTGAAGCAAGCGTTGGCGTAGCGTTTCGGCTTCGCGCGTCAACTGCCGTGGCGGCATGCCATCGCCCTTTACTGCGTAGAGCGCAAACGTGACATCGGAATATTCGTCGTTGATGAACGGTCCGAGCGCCCCGGCCGGAAGGTTCGCGGCCTCGTCGCCGAGCTTCTTTCTCGCTTGGTAGAACTGCTCAGGGACATCCGCTGGCGGTGTCTGATCCTTGAGCGTCACCTTCATGAGCATCAAACCCGGTCGTGTGAACGTTTCGGTGCGGTCGTACCAACGCAATTCCTGCATGCGCTTTTCCAGCGGCTCTGCAACGAGATCTTGCATCTCCTGCGCCGTCGCGCCCGGCCAAACAGCCGTGACGGTCAGAACCTTGACGGTATAAGGAGGATCTTCTGCACGCCCCAGCTGAAGGAAGGCAAAAGTGCCGGCAAGCGTGATCGCAATGATCAGAAAGAGCGTGACAGCGCGCTCGCGCACAGCCAGCGCTGAAAGGTTGAAGCCGCTCATCGGGATGCGGACTCCGTAGCACTGACCCGAACACGGTCTCCCTCATGGAGGGTGTGGGCGCCAAGCGCGACGACCTGATCGCCGATCTCTAATCCGTGGCTGACTGCCGCCGTTTCCGCACCCATTTTCGCGAGCTTCACCGTCCGGAAGCCAACGACGAGTTTGTCTTGATCCAGAAGCCAAACGCCGGTCTTTCCGTCTCTATCGATGAGCGCACCGACCGGTATATCGACAAGGGTATTATTCCTGCTCTGCGGAATATGAATGGTCACCGTCGCGCCGAGTGGCGCGTTGGCGGCGGCACCTTCCAGAACATAGCGCGCTTCATAAGTTCGCGTCGCGGGATCTGCTGCATCCGACAGCTGCCGAAGCCATGCTCTCGACGTCGATTTGAGATCGCCGTAGAGGGTCGCCGTTGCTTCGGAATGCAGGGCGGGACGAACGGTTTCTGGCAAATAAACCGCAGCTTCTCGGGGGCCGGCGTGCGCAAGACGCACGACCGTCTGACCGGCGGCTACGACCTGACCGGGTTCCGCAAGCGTTTCGACGACGACACCATTGGAATCGGCCAGAAGCTTCGAATAGTCATTGGCGTTGCGCGCAAGTTGTGCATTAGCCTGCGCGGCGGCTAATTGAGCTTCGGCATTGTCGAGCGCAGATTTTGCTTGCTCGTAGCGTTGGCGGGAGACCCATCCCTGATTGACGAGATTGCGATACCGCGCTTCATCGGCTCGCGCCTGGATCGCAGTGGCTTTGGCGGCATTGATTGCATTTGTCTGTGCGACAATGGTGAGCTGCAGGTCGGCGGGATCCAGCTTCATCAGCGTCTGTCCCAATTTCACGGTTTGACCTGTATCGACCAAGCGTTCGGTGATCTTTCCTGAGACCCGAAACCCGAGATTGCTTTGGACGTGCGCCGAGACAACGCCAGTAAACGCGCGCTCGTCCGCATTTGCCGATCGCACGGTGGCGACACGCACAAGTGGCGTGTCCGTTCTCGGATCAGCCTCAGAAGCTTGACAGCCGCTCAGCGCAATCGCAGCGACTAAAACGGCCGATACAGCCGCGCGCCTCGCGATCGAGCCTTTTCTACGTCTCCAAATAGCCGACCCTGACATTGAATTACGAGCCTCGCCTTGATCACTTTAGGCGTATAGATTATGATTATAATCTAAAATACGCAATAGATCTGGCTGCGGCGAGACGTCTCGAACGTCATTAAGCGATCGAGACATAGTTCATTGATGGCTAACTCCAGCGTCTCTTGCAGATGACGAAGGTTTTGGCCATTCGGAGTCAGGCTAATTGCGTCAGGCGCTTCTTGGCTTCTCGGAGGATTGTGGCCGACAACTCCGGGTCATTCACAATGCGCGCCATCGTGACTGCTCCTATCATCGTCGACGCGATGAAGATCGCCACTTTCTTGGCTGCAGCCGGGGAATGGCCTTCAAGGTTGCTCGCGATACCGTCCACCATCTTCAGAAATCCGGCCGTCGTTGTTTCGCGCACGCCCTCTCCGCTGCGCGCCATCTCGCTTCCCAAGGCGGCAAGCGGACAGCCGCAAGCCGCATTATCGCGGTGCTCGCTCGAGAGGTACCAACCGATCATCTCATGAAGACCTCGAAGTCCTGGTGCCCCCGACAATACCTCATTCATCTCCTGAACCGTGGACGTACTTGCGACAGCCAGCGCTTCCTCAACCAATTGTTCTTTCGATTGGAAGTGCTTGTAAAAGCCGCCGTGGGTCAGCCCAGCTGATGCCATGAGATCGGCGAGGCCGATACCTTCGATGCCATGCTGACGAAATTCTGCAGCGGCCGTTTCAACGATACGTTTTCGGGTTTCAGCTGCTTCTTTCTTTGATTTCTTCATTGGGTTTCACTTTTTTGCCGCAGACTCGCGATGCTGCCTTCAACGAAATTTGTCCTTGACTTAGATGATATATGACATCTAATTAGATGTCGAGCGACTTCTAAAATATTCATATCGCTCTTGAAGTCAACGATTGCCCCCCACGGCTGAAAGGTAGTCATTATGTCGAAATCGCAAACCATCCTCATCACAGGTGCCAGTACCGGCTTCGGCCGGGATACCGCGGAGACCCTATCGAAAGCCGGCCACCGCGTTTTTGCATCCATGCGCGATCCCGAAACCCGCAACCGGGCTCATGCCGACGCATTACGTGCGAATGGAATTGAAGTCGTCGAGATCGACGTCACCGATGACGCTTCCGTAGAACGTGGTGTCTCATCGGTCTTGAAACAGGCCGATCGTCTCGACGTGCTTGTCAATAACGCCGGTATCGGCGCGGCTGGGATATCGGAAGGCTTCTCGACGAATCAGTTGCGGTCATTGTTCGACGTCAACGTATTCGGAATTCAACGGATGTTGCGCGCCACGCTGCCGGCGTTTCGGCGTCAGGGAGATGGACTTGCCATCAACATCGGCTCAATCCTCGGCCGCGTGACGCTACCTTTCTCCGGGCTCTATGGAGCAACGAAGTTCGCGCTTGAAGCCATGACGGAAGGATACCGGTACGACCTATCGCAGCTCGGCGTCGACGTTGTGCTCGTGCAGCCGAGCGCCTATCCGACAAACTTTTTTGGAACAGTTCAACTTCCGGAGGATGGCGACCGCGTTGCTGCTTACGGGGAAGTCGCGGCGATTCCGGGCAAGCTGCTGAGTGCATTTGAAGCGCAGTTCAAAAGTGAGGAGGCGCCCGATCCGCACGAAGTCGCGGAAGCGATCAGCAGGCTCGTCGAGCAGCCGAGCGGAGCGCGGCCCGATCGCGTCATTGTGGGTCAGGCCTATGGCGCCGACCTGCTCAATTCACAAGCCGCCGCGGTACAGTCGCAGGTGCTTGAGAACTTCGCTCTGAAGCACCTCGGTGAGACACGTAAGGTAGGAGCAACCGATATTGCTTCCTAGATGAGTTTGTACACAGCGCCTTGTCCAAGTCGCTTTGCAACGACGGCATCGTCATTGGTTACGTGCAGCGCGGAAGCCTCACGCTCGGCTACGCCCAGCAGACGCAAAAAGCGCCGACGCTGCACGTAACAAAAATCAATATGGGGTCTGTATGTAGGATCAGCGACTCGCATGTAACGGCAGTGGTCACTGAATTTCCACGCGTCAACGATGCACTCAATTCGCTGCCCATACAGTCCTGCTATTTGCCGATATGAGAGCTTGTTGAATGACCTTAGGAAGCGCGTTAATGCGCCGCCGAGCTCGCCCTTTTTGAGGGCGCAACATTCCGCAAGAAAGGTACCAGAAGAGTAGCAATGATAAACGCGAGCATGACCGCGCGAAATGCGTCCGCGTATGCGAGTGTGGACGCCTCGCGATAGGCAAGACCCCAGAGCTGCTTTAGAGCCGCAGTTGTACCGTCCTGTGTACTTCCCGGATGCGCTCCATATCGATCGGACACCTGACCAACCAGGATTGTCATGGGGACATTTGCGGGCGTCAGGTGGGCGGCGATGGCCGTGAAATGGTAATTGGTGCGTACATTGAGTATCGCAGCGCACCCCGCAATACCGACCGCGCCGCCGAGATTGCGCATCATATTGAAAAGCCCGCTGGCATATTTCAGACGATCGGGTGGAAGACTGCCCAGTCCGAGCATAACACTTGGGGCTACGGCGAAGACCTGGGGCAAACCGCGCAGAATTTGCGGAAGAAAGAGTTGGTCCGAGCCCCAATCGTGCGTGATGAAGCTGAAACTCCACATGGAGATCGCAAAGAACGCCATGCCGACCATCATAAGCCAGCGGGTATCAAAACGCTTGGCCAACATGATGTAAAGAGGCACGCCGACCAACGAGGCGGTACCCGTCGAGAAGATGGCCTGTCCCGTCTGATAGGCACTGAATCCGCGCACGTAGCCGAGAAACAGCGGCGTCAAATAGATGGTAGAGAAAATACCGATACCGGTGATGAAGGAAAGAATGCAGCCGACGAGAAAGTTGCGATTGCCGAAAGCGCGCAGATCCGCAACCGGCCGGGGAAAGGTCAGACTTCGAACGACGAAAAGAAATCCGCTCCCGACGGCGATATAAGTGCAGTAACGGATCGTTTTATCGTCGAACCAATTCCAGCGGGTTCCTTCCTCAAGCACATATTCGAGGTTGCCGAGTGCAATCGCCATCAGGCCAATGCCAAGGTAATCGGCGTCCTTTAAAAGGGAGAGGTCGGGCTTATCGATATCGACCAAGAACGGGATGGCGATAGCGATGGCAACGCCCGGAACGAGATTGACGTAGAAGAGCCAATGCCAATTGAGGGTGTCTGTGATCCAGCCTCCAATGACAGGGCCAAGCGCGGGCGCGACAGAGGCGATGGTTCCCACCACCGCGGCAGAATAGACTCGGCGCGGCCCTTGAAAATAATGAAAAGACGATGTGAAGACCGTCGGGACCATTGAGGCGCCGAGAAATCCCTGAAGCGCCCGAAAGACAATCATACTTCTAATGTCCCAGGCCAATCCGCAAAGCATGCTGGCCGCTGTGAACCCCGCCGCCGACCCGGCAAAAAGCCATCGCGTCGAGAAGACGCGTGTGAGCCAACCTGACATCGGGATCACGATGATCTCGGCGATGAGATAGCTGGTCTGAACCCAACTAATCTCATCCTGTGCGGCCGATAGGCCGCCGCCGATGTCTTGCAGCGAGGACGCCACGATCTGAATATCGAGCAAGGCAATGAACATGCCGACGCACATCACCACAAACGGGATGATGCTCTTAAGCCAGGTACCGGTTGAATCCGTCTCGCTCACGGCGATTTCTCTTGACCGGCGCGCGTATCGACCGATGCCGTCGTCGACAGGCCCGGTCGTATCCGACCAAGGCTCCCATCCGAAGGATCGAGCGCGATCCGGACCGGAACGCGTTGGACGATTTTAGTGAAATTCCCAGTCGCATTCTCGGGAGGAATGACACTGAAGATCGCGCCTGTACCGGGTGCAACACTGATGACGTGACCGTGAAAGACGTGATCCGGCAAGACATCGGGCATGACAGTTGCGGGTTCGCCGATAAGCATGGCCCCGAGCTGATCTTCTTTAAAATTGGCATCGACCCATAAGCCATGGGCAGGCACGATTGTAAGCAGATAGCTGCCGGGTTTTACATAGCTGCCGACCTGAGCCGCGCGGTTGCCGACAAAGCCTTCGATGGGAGAGCGAATTTCCGTGTAACTCAAGTTCAGCTCGCCAACGCGTACGTCAGCTTCCGCAGCTTCGACTGCGGCGGCGGCTTGATTGACGTTCGCCTTAAGAACGAGAAGCTGCTGTTTGGCCGCGTCGTACGCGGCCTTGGAGGCAACTAGAGCGGATTGCGCCTGTCGGTCGAGAGAACTGGTGCGCTCAGAGTCTTGCACTGACCCGGCGTTCGTCAACGCCAGGCGCCGATAACGCTCTGCATCTTTGCGCGCGAACGATGCCTGCGCCGTCTTGAAATCGACATCGGCCGCCGCCTGCGAGATAGTGGATTGCTGCAGCGTATACTGCGCTTTGACGCTTGCAAGGGCGGCTTTACATTGGGCGAGTGTCGCGTGCGCGCGCCGTAGCGCGGCCTCGAGATCTCGGGGATCGAGTCGGATCAGAAGTTGTCCCGCCTCGACATGCTGATTATCAGCGACCAAGATTTTCGCGATAAATCCTTCAACACGCGGGGATAACGCTGTCACGTTGCCGCCGACATAAGCGTCGTCGGTTACCTCGATAAAGCGACCGACTTTCCACCATTCAGCGCCATACCACCCGATCGCCGAAAGACTGACCAGTGAAGTAAAGATCAAGAACATCTGCCGGCGCGACAATTTAGATTGGGCAGGTGGTGAATCATCGCTTTTCGGCTGATCGAAGGTGACGCTGCTCACTGTTGCGACTTCCTGCGGCTCCGCGTCTCGGCCTTGCCGCGATCGGGCGAGTTCGGGGGACGTCGCCGCGCCTTCATCGTCTTCTTGGATCCGGCAGGAAGCGTTACTGATTTAAAAGTCGGCTCGAGCATCGATCGGCCGCTATGGCGATCAACGACAATGGGATCTGCCACGGCTCCCGTTGTGTCATCGACCATTACTACGCTCGGGCCTTCCGGGAAAAAGTGTTTATTTCCCCAGGCGAGCAACATCATCAGCACCGGGCGGAAGTCGCGACCGCGTTCGGTCAGTATATATTCGTAGCGGGCTGGACGATCATTGTAGAGCTGGCGTTCGAGCAACCCCGACTCGACGAGAGCACTGAGGCGCCGCGCCAACATATTGGGCGCGATTGCGAGATTTTTTTGAAATTCGTCAAAACGGGTCAGCCCACGAAACGCATCGCGCAGAATGAGAATACTCCACCATTCCCCTACGCGCTCCAGGCTGCGGGCAATCGGACAATTGTAATTGGCAAAACTCGTGTGTTGCATGCCTCCACTTTACTCCCGTCACTATCATAATGCAAGTTACTAGGAGGCTGGCGTGCGATGTTGTCGTTGACGCAGTCTGTTTTTGACCTGCTGGACTACATGGGGCGCGAGCAGCAGCTTCGGCAGAACACTGCCGAAAGCTTCGGGAAACCGGCCATTTTTCGTGAGCGACGCCGAGTCCGAGTTCAAAAGTTGACGACGCTCCACGCCGCCTCGCGCCTGATGAAAGAGGGCGGCGTTCCAGTCGCCCTTCTTCCCGCGTTTCTCGTGCTCACGCGCGGGCAAACGCTGACGATGGATTTGTTGCTCTTTCCCCGCGCAACACGGCGGATATATTACGCGCTTGTATTTTGAACGTAGGATCGATGGCGTCGGCGACAACTGGACGGAACATCGCGTCATCGAACGTCAATGGTGGGCGCCTTCCTGGAACCACGTGCCGGCATCACAACCGTCACGAGACCTCTGGAACGATGCGCGATTTCGCGGCAGGAGCGAATTACGCACAGCCCGGCGACCCGACAAGCTTGCGAAGGTGTTGGTCACGTTCGCAGACGCGCCGAATCTTTGTTCGTCTTCCACTTGGTAGCGACGCAGTTTCGAAGATAAAGGAAAAGGACGCCGAAACGACATCGATTCTTCTCGATTGGACGCCAACAGCCGTTCGACCGACTTCGCGGCGTTATTTGAACACGGCATGACGGGGCAAGAGACGCCGCGAACCGAAACTTCCGGTGTCGTTGCTCTTATTCGCTCACAAAAGGTGAACTGGCTCATACTATCGCATGCCTGAATTTACGCGGCGGCTTCGATTGCAAGTCAATAGGGCGGCGGTGGTACGAAACCGCCGAACTCAGTCTCTATCAATTGGGCCAGCTTGAGCGGCGTGCGATCTTCGAACGATGGTCCGATGATCTGGACGCCGATCGGCAGACCCTGCGGTGATAGGCCGAGGGGGATGGACGTCGCCGGCAGACCCGGAAGCGTGGCGACTCCTGCCCATACGGCTTGGTTGCCGTAGGGATGGGGCTCACCGTCGATCAATATCTGTCGTGACTCCCTGTTGGAATGATCATGCGGGAACGCAGTCACGGGCGAAACGGGGCAGATCAGTGCGTCGAATGCTTTGAAGAACTCACGCCATTGCGTACGCAGGCGGGACCGGGCGTGGTTCGCCATGATCCAATCACGGTGACTCAGCACCGCTCCGCGAACCCGTTCGGCGTCCAAGCCGGAGGCTTCTGTGGGCATCGCCACCGCCTGCCTCTGCAGGTTGGCGTAGACTTCCGCTGGCCAATTCGCGGCCAGGAGAGACATCAGCATCCGCATGTACAGCCGCGCACTATCTTCGAGATCGGGAAGCAGTTCGCTTCCTTGGGCGACTCGAATGCCGGCTTTCCCAAGGCATTGGGCAAGTGCCCCGATCGCGGACCGCACGGTACTGTCAGTCGGCAGGAGCGGATGCGCGTTGAGAACCAGCACGCGAAAATCACGTAATCGCTCGTGTCGCGGGGCAGGCAGATCGAGCTTGTAGGCAATCCCAGCATCAATCTCGTCGGGCCCGGCCATGACGTCAAAAAGGAGCGCAAGATCCGTCGCGCAACGCGCCATCGGTCCGACAGTCGCGAGATCGGCCGTGTCGGGCAAGGGAGCAAAAGGCGGCGGGTTATGTCCACGTCCCGGCACGACGCCGAGCGTAGGCTTATGAGCATAGACGCCGCAGAAATGCGCTGGCATCCGCAGCGATCCGGCGAGATCGGAGCCAAGCGCAAGCGGCACGTAACCAGCAGCAAGCGCGGCTGCCGATCCGCCCGATGATCCGCCAGGCGTGCGGGTCGTGTCGTAGGGATTGTTGGTCGTGCCGTAGATGTCGTTATAGCTCTGCCAGTCCCCAAGGCCGGACGGAACGTTCGTCTTGCCAAGGACCACGCCGCCCGCGGTCTTCATCCGCGTAACTGACAGTGCGTCCTCCGCTGCGATGAAATTCCTGTGCTGGGGAAAGCCCCATGTCGTCGGCAGACCCGCGACATTGAAAGATTCCTTGACCAGCAGCGGAATGCCGAGGAGAGGCCGCCGCTCACCTCTCGCCAATGCGTCATCAGCAGCGCGCGCTGCACTGCGCGCCCGATCGAAGTCGCGCGCGCAAACGGCATTCAGCTTCGTGTCTAGGTTTTCAATGCGTGCGATTGCAGCGTCCGTAAGTTCGCGAGCTGAAATCTCCTTGGCCGCTAGCGCTGCCACCAATTCCCGGGCAGACTTGTATTCCCATTCAAAGTTCAGCATGTGCACAACCATTCCGACGGCGGGTAATGCGTCCGCTAAATATGAGCTGGCAGGCGAAAACGTCGTCGCTCGTGCCGGTTCCCACCGTGATTAATGGGAATCTGCTCTAGACTTCGATACGTATTCGACCTCGACGGCAGCCAAGTGCCACTTCACTTCAGACTAATCGCTTTTCGAGCCGACGAGCACGGTCGGCGGAGTGCCCTTCGCTTTCACGTAGAAGACGAGCAATTTTGCGGGTTCCGTGCTACTCGCGTTGCGGCTTACCGCGTGGATGTCGCTGGGCGATTCATAAAAGACGCCGCCAGCATGAACCGTCTTGGGGCTGTCGCCCTTGACCTGCGTGACGACGCTTCCTTCCAGCACATATACAAACAGGTCGGCGTTATGTCGGTGCGGTTGAGAGACTTCACCCGGCGCGAAGTCAACCATTTCCACCATACCTTCCTTGCCCGGAAAGTCCGGAAGGTCCTTTGTCATCAGGGTCCGTGCCGTTCCGGTACCTGCATCTGCACTGCCGAATGCGAAGATGCTGCAAACCGTAAGCGCTAGAACGAATGCGATCTTCGACATTGTCTGTTCCTTTAAGAATAGGATTGATGAGAAATCCAATCGCGCTCGACCTCACCCAACGAACCCCATGGATCCGTTCGACTGATGAGCGACCACGTCACTCCAGGAGAGATCTTGCGTGTGGTTTTCCGGCGATGCGCGATCATGGACATGCATCGCGGGCCGGCGATCTATGAGTAGGCTGAGCAGCTCGGGGCGGCTGTAGTGGCCCCGAGAATCCATCAGCATCTTGCGCCGCGTAATCAGCGAGAAATCAAGGTCGGCGATAACTTCGCCCTCTCCAGAACGCAAGGGCTCGCCGAGTAACTCTCCTTCGGGAGAAACGATTGCCGTGAAGCAGCCGCCTGATATAGGACCGATGGCGCCGCCGGCATCTGCTACGATCTGGGCTTGCTGATCTGGCTCTAGCCAAGCCGTGGCGTTGACCACGAAGCAGGCGGACTCCAAGGCGTGCTGACGAATGTTAACTTGCATTTGCTCGGCAAAACGATCACCCGCGAATGATCCGGGATACATTGCCGAATGGATTTGCTCGCCATCCGCCATCAGCGCGTAACGGGCAAGCGGATTATAGTGCTCCCAGCACGCGAGCTGGCCGATGCGGCCGACGGAACTGTCAACAACGCGAAGTCCCGAGCCGTCCCCCTGACCCCATAGCATCCGCTCATGAAAGGTTGGGCTGATCTTGCGACGGTGTTGGATCAGACTGCCGTCGGCATCAAAAAGCAATTGGGTGTTATAGATAGTGAAGCCGTCGCGCTCGTTGGCGCCGATGGATGCGACAAGTCCTGCCTGCTTGCAAGCGTCTCCGATCGCCAGCGTGTCGGGTGACGGTATCGTCAAGGATTCCTTGAGCAGACGCTGATGCTCTTTGCCGAGCGATACTTCATATGGCCGTTGCAGGAAGGAGAAGTAGGGATAGTAGGGAATGATGGTTTCGGGAAAGGTCGCGAACTGGACACCTTGACGCCCAAGCTCAAGAATTTTCTCGATGATCTTTGCGACTGTCCCCGCGCGACTGTAGAGGACGGGACTGATCTGGACTGCGGCGGCTTTGACGGTGGTCATGGTACGCTCCTTGTTTGACGGTTTCCCTTTCAGTTTTTCGAAATCAGCTTAAGGCCCACGATGCTCAGCAAAATGAGAGCAATGCAGCCGATCCTCATCGGCGCTGCAGATTCGCCGAATAAGGCAATGCCGAGTGTTGCCGTGCCGGCCGCTCCAATACCGGTCCAGACGGCGTAGCCAGTGCCAACAGGAAGCTCACGGAGTGAAAGCGAAAGAAGAATGACACTGGCGACGCCGGTGCAGATGGTCAGCAGAGCGGGCACCAAGCGGGTGAATCCATCTGATGATTTCATGCTGACCGCAAAGGCGATCTCTAGGACGCCGGCGATGCAAAGGAACGCCCATGCCATTTTGTACGTATCCATTCGTTGTTCGTTTCGGGAAGCAGCGACGTCTCCGAAGGCTGCCGAATTCAGGACGGCTAACTCAATCAAGAGACGTGCGGAATCCTTCACGCCATGTCGGGTGCAGAGGTTTCCATCCGAGTTCCTCCCGCACCTTCTTGTTTGAAGCGCCTTGCTCGTAGCCGTTAAATTCGCCGTCCGGCGGCGCTGGCGCTCCGATCGCTGCCGCGAAGACAGGCAGCCATTCGGTGCCGGCAGCAGGGTCGTCGTCGACGATGTTGAATACACCCGGCGGCCAGTCGATCGCGCGCATTGCGGCGCGTGCCGCATCCTCCACATGGATGAATGAACTAGAACCTTTACCTGCGGGTCGCTCGGCACGCCGCACCGCATCAGCGAACGGCCCCTTTTTCGAATACCAAGTGCCCGGACCGTAAAAAAATCCGTAACGAAGGATGACTCCTTCTGGGAGTTCCGCCACTGCGGATTCGAGCGCGCGCACGCCCCTGACCGTATCGCGCACCTCTGGCGTCTCTTCGGCGAGGGCGTCTTGCTCAGTGGCTGGCGTTGCCTTGTGTGCGTATGTGATCGCCAGGCTTTGCGCGATCATTCGGCGCACACCTGTTGCCTTCGCGGCATCGACGAGATTGCGCGTGCCGACGATCCGTAGCCGGTCATTTGCCGCGAAGTCCGCGGCAGTCAGGTCGGTGAGTTGGTGAATGATGATATTTGGGCGGGCATCGCCGACCGCCGCGATCAAGGCGGATCGATGAAAAACATCGACGATAACGGGACGCGCCCCCATCGCCTCAATTTGCGCTGCTTTTCCAGCCTCGCGCGTGGTTCCAAAAACGTCGTATCCTGCTCTGACCAACATCGGCAGGAGTTGCCTACCGACCGCGCCCGTTGCGCCTGCCACAAAAATGGATCTGTTAGCTTTTGAATGTTTGCTCACGTTAGCCACTCCTTACGACCAAGCATTGAATGCTCGACTGTGCTAACGTGATGGAGAGTGGCCTAGTCTATAAGAGCCATAACATGCATTTCCGTGTAGGCCATGAGGAGGGCATACTCGTGGTCACAGCGCCTTCAATATCCGCCGTCCTAGTTTTTCGGCATCGTCTTGAGAAGCGATATTCGTGAAGCCGACAAGCAAGGCTGGCTCGCCCGCGTTGTCCATCATCCAATCCGACATTGCTTCTCCGTAAAGTCCAACTTCTCGCATGCGGGTGACGAGACGTCGGTCAGATCGTTGGCCTCGCATTCGCAAGATCAGGTGCATGCCGCCGGGCGGAGAATCAATTCGCATATGCTTTTTCAGAACGTCGCCCAGTCCCACCGTAACTGCTTCGCGCCGCTCGGCATAAAGTTTTCGCATCCGTTGAATATGGCGGGCGAAATGTCCTTCGGAGATAAAGTCCGACACGATGGACTGCGTCAACGTAGGCGTGCCGCCAGCGAACATTTCGATTATCTGCTCGAATCGCTCGACCTGCATTTCCGGCACGACAAGGTATGCAATCCGAAGTCCCGGAAAGAGGACCTTGCTGAAGGTACCAGAGTAGAGAACACGTCCATCGTGATCCAAGCTCTTCAACGCTGGCAAGGGGCGGCTGACATAGCGATACTCGCCATCATAATCGTCCTCGATAATCCAGGCTTTGTTTCGCCGAGCCCAATCCAGTAACGTTAAGCGCCGAGGCAATGAAAGTGACACGCACAGCGGACTCTGGTGTGCAGGTGTAACCACGGCCGCTTGCGCCCGCGGAGCCCGCTTGATGCCTTCGGGGACAACGATGCCTTCGCGGTCTACCGACACCGGGATAGTCGCAATATTCATATATCCCAGTATGTCTCGCGTCGGCGGGTAGCCGGGATTTTCAAGCCAAACGGAATCTCCTGCTTTAAGCAGGCCTTGGCAAATCAGCTCTATGGTGTGTCGGTATCCCGATGTCACGAAGACCTGCGACGGCGAACAACTGATACCGCGAGAGACCTGGAGATATGCTGCGATCTCGGCACGAAGCTTTGGTAAGCCAAGGACCGAAGGATGCGCCATGTCGGAGGCAAGCGTCGCGCGTACGCGTCGTGCACCAAGGCGAGCCCAAATTTTTCGCGGAAACATATCCAGAGCAGGCAATCCCATCTGGAATGGCAGGATTGAATCCGGGCGAAAACTAATCCCGGCCGCCCCGCCATGGTATGTGCGCGGAGCGCTCGGCGGTTTCGACAGCTTGAGCCCGGGCGTAACTATAGTGCCGGCTTGGCCGCGGGCTTGAATGTAGCCTTCAGCAGCCAATAAAGCATACGCTGCTTCAATCGTGCCTCTTGCCAGACCGAGTTCTTTTGTGAGCGCACGTGCGGAGGGAATGCGGTCACCCGGTTTCAGCAGTCCGCTGGAAATTGCGCCACGGATGCGATTGTAGATTTGGCGATAGAACGGTTCGGCCGCCTTTCGGTCCAATGGCGCGATGTTGCCGATATTTGCGGACGGCATGGACTATTCCAACGATAAAATAAGCTCAGAATAGTTATACCATAGAAAATTTGATCGCCCGCAGAAACCTGCATGGTCTAGTTATAAAAGCCATATATGGACCTTGGAATTAGGTCATCGGCTTTGCAAGGTGCTTGCATGCCTAACTGACAGTCAAGCACAGATATAAAATGGAAGGGGCAGATGACAAACATCCTGCATGTGAGTTGTAGCCCGCGCGGCAAGAGCTCAGAAAGCTACAGGCTCTCTGAAAAAATCGTCGGTTTTCTGCTGGAGCGCGAGCCGGCAGCGATCGTGATCGATCGGGACATCAGTGGCCGCGCCGTCCCGCCTGTCGATGAAGATTATGCGATTTCACAACAGTCCGCGAAGGACGTATCTCAAGCTGGTTCGGCCTCCCTATCAAATAAACTCATTGACGAATTGGAGACCGCGGACTTCGTTGTCATCTCTACGCCAGTACATAACTTCACAGTTCCCTCGACGCTCAAGGCGTGGATTGATCACATTGCGCGAGTTCGTCGGACATTTGATGTGGCGCCGGGAGGCAAGGTCGGCAAGCTTAGCGACCGCCCGATCTTTATCGCAGTCTCGTCGGCTGGAAGATATTCCGAGGAGCACGCACGCCAGCCGGATTTTATGACCCCGTATCTGAAAGCGGTCTTCGGCATGCTCGGATTGCGCGACCTGACATTCTTTTCTATTCAAGGGACGGCCTTCGGCCGAGATGCGGTTGCAGCCGCTCGTAGCAAGACAGAGCAGGCTTTGCGGTCATATTTTGCGTCGAACAGTCCTGTACCTCATGGTCTTGATCAGCAACTGATTGCAACGACGCAGGATCGGAAATGAACTTTAACCGTCGAAGTGCATTCGTTACCTTCGCCTTCTTTCTTTTTGCGCGATCCGCGGCTGCGGAACCACTCAATCAAGATCATTGGCGAGATAATTTCACCGCCCGCGTCGAAATCCTTGCACTACTCGAAACTCTTAATGCTGACCCTTCTTAGCCATGACAGCGCGACGCTCACGCTCGATCGCTGGTGCGGCGATCACCTGCTTGCCTCGCCTGCGCACATCGTCGCGAATCTTGTCCAACGCACCAACAAAAAGCCGACTGTGGAACAACGGCAGCTACTCAGCGTGTCTGCATCAGAGCAAACCCGCTACCGCAGAGTTCGTCTGAGTTGTGGTGATCACGTTCTCTCCGAAGCGGACAACTGGTATGTTCCCAGCCGTCTGACGCCTGCCATGAATCGTATACTCGACACGACCGACACATCATTTGGACGAGTCGTTCGGCCCCTCGATTTTCACCGACATACGTTGTCGGCGAAACTTCTCTATTCCCCGCTGCCGAAAAACTGGGAGATGGACGCTCCGATCCCTGAGCGACACGAAGCAGCGCTCACGATACCACATGCTGTTTTGGAGCATCGGGCTATGCTCACGCTTCCAAACGGGACGCCTTTCAGCCAAGTGATCGAGACCTACACATCAGAGGTGCTTGACTTCCATCACCGGTGAGTCGCCAAGCGCCATCAAACAAGAGATTATCAATTGTGACGTCGGGATTGCAATTACGCAAGGAATGCGGATACCGGTTCGTCAAAACGGACCATCTTTGGCACGAGTTCTCATCTTTGTTCAGCTCGATAACGCCTCAATGGCTGATTTGATTGAGCTTTTGTCATGGCGCGCCGGAGCGGATGAAGATGAGAACTTCGTCATCATAATTAAGGTTGATTGATAGCTGTATTTCCGAGCGTTCGACCGTTAATTTACGTCCGCAAATGGTCCTAAGCACCCGCCATCTGATGGAGGCTATCAAACTACTTCGACCCTAGCCAGCAGGATCCGACGTCTTGGCAGCGTCGACGGTTGGTCCTAGAAGCGGAAATCGCCTGCTCCTTGGTCGGCGGCAAAAGCTGTCGCCGACCTTGCCCGCTAATGAAGGCATTGCGTCAGATGTCGATCGTTGGCGCAATCTCGATCATATCATCGACTTGGATGCCGAGGTAACGAGGCTGGACAGCCCACAGGTTGCCCGTCCACCAGTCAGCAACTGCATTCATCTTAGTACGTGCGTACCGACGACGATGCACTATTTGCGCGGATCGTCATCAGGATTAATGTACTTGATGTTCCACGGACCTGTTGCAGTGAGGAGAACAATAGTTTCGTCCTGGTTCCATAGATAATGGGCGTGGCCGGCTGGCAATGTGAAGCTGGCTCCGACATCGAGTTTCTTGCCATTCTCGCGATTCAGCTTTTCTCCCATCCCGTTCCAGACTGTACCCTTGAGTACCGTCACAACCTCCGCGAACGGATGAGTGTGCGCGGGTATTTCATAGTTCGCAGGGAACTTGAGATAAGCCATAAACACGCCCGGCTTGCTAGGATCGCCGATCAGAAGCGCGCTCTTGCCGCCGTGAGGAAGAAGCGGCTCATCTTTCCATGCGATGTTACCCAGCTCGAAAGTATCCATGTTTTTGGTGGTCAGCCTCTCGATGGTCGTATCGCTTTGCGCCCAGACCGGGAGGGACAACGCTATCAAAATTGCACTTGCTAGTACCGTAAGAGAAACTCTCATGCTCTCGTCCTTCTCTAATGCGGCCTTGACGTTTCGGAGTGAAGAGGCCCGTCTGATAACTTCGGCAATGCTTACGCAGCGAGCCCCGAGACTTTCTTCAAATCGCCGGCAGCAATTTGAGCATCAAGCGCGTCCCTGAAATCTGCGATGCCAAGCATCTTAAATCGCTTGCCGCCATCGTCTAAAAATTCATAGAGATCTCCAGCAACATTGCGATTGCTGAAGAACACAATCGCATCTTCATCGCCTGCCCCTCCTTCTGTATGTGCCGTTCCGTTGACAACGCCCTTCACGTAGCTTCCGCATGGCCTGACTTCCTTGGGTGAGCCGTCAGGATTGTGAAATCGCAGTTCGCCTTGAACCACGAAGGTGATGTAGGGGGCGTGGTGAATGTGAAGCATCACCTGTTTGTTGGCTGCGAACTTAAAGATGACGTCCACAATCCGAGCTTTCTCGTCCACATCGTATACGAAGAAACTTATGCCAGGCAGCCAGTCCAAAGTGCGCCATGCGATCTTGCTGTCGTCGAATTTCGACATCGAACTCCTCCTGATCGTTCCTCAATTGTCTTTTGGGCGCGGTCTTCAGCGATGCGCATTCGACAGCGACGCCTTGATAATCGCGGACTCGGACGAT
>DATLJG010000389.1:0-1842 GCA_035538995.1 Hyphomicrobium sp.
ACGGCCGAAGGCGTCACCGCCTATCCCTCGGTTGTGACGCGCGAGATTGCCAAATTCGTTCTCGCGGAAAGCGCCGGAGTTAACGTCCTCGCGCGCGCATCCGGCATTTCGGTCGCGCTCGTCGATGCGGGAATGCTGGAAGCTCTGCCGCCGCACGATTTGTTGTTCGATCGCAGCATCGCTAAGGGAACGAAAAATTCTCGAATCGAACCGGCGATGACGCATGCACAATGTGACGCCGCACTCGAAGCTGGACGCGCCATCGACGCGCATCTGGGCGATAGCGGCGTCGGGATCGTCGGATACGGTGAGATCGGCATCGGCAATACCAGCGCCGCGGCGCTCGTCGCGCATGTGCTGACTGGCATTCCGCTGGCTTCGCTCGTCGGACCCGGCGCGGGCGCTCCGGCGCTCGGAGTCGATCATAAACGCCAGGTTCTGGAAGCCGCATTGAGCCGCGCCGCGATCAAGTCAACGGAATCGTCGGCGCGCGCCCGGGAGGCCCTCCGCCAATTCGGCGGTTTCGAAATCGCGATGATGGCCGGCGCCATGACGGCGGCAGCCGATGCGCGGCGGATCATCGTCGTCGATGGCTTCATTTCGACGGTGGCGGCAATCGCAGCCATTGCATTGAAACCGGAAGTGCGCGGCAGCTGCATCTTCGCCCATTGCTCAGCCGAGCCGGGGCACAAGGCTTTGCTCGACCACCTCGATGCCAGGCCGCTGTTGGAACTCGACATGCGCCTCGGCGAAGGAACGGGGGCGGCGCTCGCAATTCCCATCGTTCGCGCCGCTGAACTCATGCTGCGTGAAATGGCCGACTTGCCGGGCGAGCATCCGGCATGATGGCCAACCAGTTGCGCCTTTTTCGGATCGCACTGCAATTTCTGACGCAACTTCCGGTCGGCTCTTTCAATATATGTCCGGCCGACTGGCTCGCGAGATCCGCGAAATACATGCCGCTCGTCGGTGTTCTCGTCGGCGCTGTCGCGGGCGCGTCGATTATCGGCTCGGCCCTGTTCTTTCCGAATCCCCTGCCGGTCGTCATCGGCTTGCTGGTGGCGGTCGCACTCACGCGGGCGCTGCATGAAGACGGTCTGGCCGACACCGTCGATGCCTTCGGAGGCGGACGGACGCGCGAAAGCCGTCTGGACATCATGAAGGACAGCCGCATCGGAATCTTCGGAACGCTGGCGCTCATCGCCGTGCTAGCGCTTAAAGCATCGGCGCTCGTCACGGTCGATCCCGCTTCGGCGACCTGCGTATTGATCGCGGCGCACGCCGGAGCTCGCCTGGCGATGGTGCTTGCCATGTGGCGCTTGCCGCACGCCGGTGATGGCAACACCAAGGTCAGCCACAAGATATCGGAGATGACGAATTCCGAAATCGCCGTTGCGATAGCACTCGGTTTGATTCCGGGGTTTCTCGTCCTGCCGTCGGCAGCCTTCATCATTGCCGGGCTGTGCGCGTTCGCTGCGGCGGCGATGATGGCAAACATCGCCCGGCGTAAGATTGGCGGCTACACCGGCGACGTCCTCGGCGCCGTCGAACAGATATTCGAGACGGTTTTCATCGTCTTTGCCGCCGCCGTCATTAGCGGACCCGGCTGACCCGAGCCCTCGAGTTAACCATCCGGTGGAAGTGACACCGTTTGTCGCTCCCTCCGATGCACGATCCTTGCATTGGACCCGGCAAGTTCTGTGAATTTGCCAATCCAAACGAGGTACTGCGCATGTCTGAGCCAATTTTTCAAAATTGGACAAATGAGGTCAATGCGAACTGGGGCAAAGCTCCGTTAAGCATCAAGCATCGGCTTCACGAGCATTCGCTGTTCTCGCTCGA
>DATLJG010000390.1:0-1986 GCA_035538995.1 Hyphomicrobium sp.
GCGCGATCCGGACGGGGCGCTGGCAAATAACTGCCTCGACCTTTTGCATTTCGCCCGCCGCAAGCCGCTGAACGCACGATTGATCTACGCCAGCACCGCAAGCGTCTATTCGGTTGTCTCGGATGGGCAGACGGCGCCGCCGGCGCTGGATGAGACCGAGACGCGGCTCGATCCGCTCAATCCCTATGACTGCTCGAAAATATCGATCGACGCGCTGGCGCGCTGCTTCGCCAACGCCATCACCGGGCTGCGGCTTGGGACGGTGTGCGGCGCGAGTCCGCAACTGCGCGGCGAACTCGTTTTCAATGCGATGAATCTGGCGGCGATGCGCGACGGATACGTTCAGGTGAGCAACCGGAACTCGCACCGAAATCTGCTGTTCCTCGATGATCTGGCGCATTACGTCCTGAAGCTGATTGAGCGGAACGCCGTTCTTCCGCCCATTCTCAATACCGGTTCGATCAACATCAGCATCGGCGCGCTCGCGGATTCGATCGCGGCATTTCACGGCGTGCCCGTCATCGATAAGGGCAACTCCACGACGTATTCGTTCCAGATGAATTGCGGCAAAATCCAAGAGCTGTGCGGGTCGCCTCCGCAGCTGTCGATCGCCGAACGCTGTGCGCGTTTCCGCGAGACGTGCCAACCTCTTCTCAAAGCTGCGTCATGACGGCGGCCTGCGCTCCACAGAAGACGTGCGTCGTCTGCGACGCGACTGTCATGCCGCTGCTCGATCTCGATGTTCAGCCGCCGGCCAATCTTCTGCTCGAAGATGCGAATTCCCCCTACGATGCGTTTCCGCTCGGGCTTAGCGTCTGTCCCGTGTGTACGCATGGGCAGCTGACGCATTTCGTCGATCCGGCGCGGCTGTTCAAACATTATCTCTATGCGAGCGGCACCAGCGGCACGTTGAAGGCTTATTTCGAGTGGTTCGCGGATGCGCTTGCCGCAGGAGCGCGGCGCGGCGCGCGCGTGCTCGATATCGCTTCGAACGACGGCAGCCTGCTGGCCTCGTTGGAGGCGCGTGGCTTCGATGCGATCGGCGTCGATCCGGCGGAAAATCTCAATCGCATCGCGACCGCCGCCGGCCGCACCGTGCTGACCGGATTTTTCCCGGACGTGCGGCCTGACGGTCCGGTCGATATTATCGTGGCGATGAACGTAGCGGCTCACACGCCAAATCCGGCGGCCTTTTTGCGCGGCGTGCGAGACTGTCTGGCTCCGGGCGGAACCGCGATCATTCAAACAAGCCAGGCGATGATGATCGCGAATGGCGAGTTCGATACGGTCTATCACGAGCACTATTCCTTCTTCACGGTCGCATCGATGACGCGGCTGGCGGAGAAATGCGGCTTGCGCGTTGATGGAACGCGGTTGGTCTCGGTCCACGGCGTGAGTTCAATGTTCTTTCTGCGGCGTGCGGAAGATGAAGCGGCTCCGCTGCCTCTCGCCGATACTCCGCCTTTCGCGGTGGCATGGCCGGAGCCGACGCCGCCATTTCTCGAAGGCGCGTTGTCGGGTGCCGATGCGCTCGCGGCCTACGCGACTTTTTCCGAAGGCGCGAAGCGGGCGATGGGGTCGGCCGCCGCTCTTGTTGCGGATCAGCAGGCATCGGGGCGGCGCGTGGCGCTCGTTGGTGTCGCGGCGAAGGCGCTGACGTTCATTCGTGCCGCCGGAATCAATCCCGATATGTACATCGATGAAGCCGAGCTGAAAGTCGGATTGGGCGTGCCCGGGACACCGCACCGGATCGAGCCTCTACAGAGGGCGGCGGATATCGCATCGGATACGACGTTCCTGATCGGGGCGTGGAATTTCGCCGATGAGTTGATGCGCAAGATTCGAGCGCTCAATTCATCAGCGAGCCCGAAGTTCATCATGTATTTTCCGACACTGCGCGAGATTGGATAACGCACGATGGCTCAGAGGGTGGTGATTTCGCACTTCTTCAACGAAGCCTATCTGCTGCCCTGGTGGCTGAAACAT
>DATLJG010000391.1:0-1766 GCA_035538995.1 Hyphomicrobium sp.
CTGCAGGATCTTGGCATGCATCGCAAGGTGCAATTGATCGTTTCCGGAGGGATAAGAAACGGCGCCGACGTCGCGAAGGCTTTGGCCCTCGGCGCGGACGCGGTGGCGATTGGCACCGCAGCTCTCGTCGCACTCGGCGACAACGATCCGAAATGGCAAGAGGAGTACAAGAAGCTCGGTACCCGGGCCGGATGTTATGATGATTGGCATGAGGGCAAAGACCCTGCGGGCATAACCACGCAGACGCCGGAACTTACCGAGCGGCTTGATCCCGTTCTCGCCGGCCGCCGGCTCGCGAACTACCTCAAGGTCATGACACTAGAGGCGCAAACGCTTGCGCGCGCGTGCGGCAAGAACCACTTGCACAATCTGGAACCCGAAGACTTGGTAGCTCTTACCGTCGAGGCCGCCGCTATGGCCGGCGTTCCACTCGCAGGTACATCATGGGTCCCTGGCGCGAGGTAACCACTCCGCGGTTACCTCAACTTGCCGGAGACCTGTTAGTCTCCGGCCTTTTTTCTTTCGTGCGTCCGTTCAAGAATTATAGAAAATGATAGCCAGGAACCTTATTCGGTCGTCGAGAAGTTTTTCAGGCCCGTGGACGACGTCACCAGAGAAGGTAAACGCATCGCCTGGTTCCACGAGATAGCTCTTATCGCCGAAGCGATACTCCATCCGGCCCTGAAGCATATAAATAAACTCCGTGCCCGGATGGGCGAACCGTGGATAGGATTCGCTTTTCTTATCCATCTCAATGAAGAACGGCTCGAAAAGTTTGCGCGGACCACGGTCGTAGGCAAGTAGCCGATACGTGTGACCATATTTTGTGCCAACCCGCACGACTTCCATCTGCTCCGCCCGTTTGACAAGTTGGGCGCTGCCACGCTGGGTATCCGTTTCCTTGAAAAGGTCGCCGAGCCCGATGCCAACAGCGGCGCATAGGCGCTCCAACGCATCGAGGCTCGCCATTGCCATGCCATTTTCAATACGGCTCAACATAGCGCTCGACAGACCAGCACCCGTGCTTAAGTCGGCAAGCGTCAGGTTAGCTTCCAATCGCCGACGCTTAACGACGGCGCCGATACGGGTCTCGAGAGAAAGCTTCGCGAAATCCCTGTTGTCCGTTGCATCACGCTCTGGGGCAGTCTTACGCCGGGCGGGCCGAATTTTGCGCAACGCCTTATCTTTGGTCATGTTTCGCTGAAGTCCCGTGTTTCCGGGAATTTATTATGAGTCCGAACTCAACGCAATTTGTGCCGTGACTCCCCTAGACCAGCAGACTTTGCATACTATACAAAAGTTTATAATGCACGCAATGCAAATAGCTTGCGTAGTATGCAATTATATGGATTGATCGCTCCCGATAATTATGAGCCTGCGAATGGGCCCTGTTCCGTAGGGAGGAGCAATCGATGACATTTGTCAGTGAGACGAAAATGGAGGCTTTCGCACCCGCTTCGCACCAAGAAGCCGGTCTTCACCGAGCAATTGATTGGAAAGGTGCGTTTTGGATAGCGAGCGGCGTTCCTGCTCTCGTGATGATTTCAATCGGGGGAATGGGCGCGGCTGCAGGCAAGCTTGCTTTTCTTGTGTGGGCCATCTCGGTGCTGATGGGCTTCTTTCAAGCCTACAGCTATGCCGAGATCGCTGGCCTCTTCGCAAATAAGTCCGGGGGCGCGGCGGTCTATGGAGCAGCCGCGTGGCTGCGCTACAGCAAGGTCATTGCGCCGTTGTCAGTCTGGTGCAACTGGTACGCTTGGACGCCG
>DATLJG010000392.1:0-2062 GCA_035538995.1 Hyphomicrobium sp.
CATAACACCGGTCGCCCATTTGCGAGCGTCCCCATGAAAAGGCATCCACGTGAACGCATACGACTTGACGGGTTCACCCTAGAAACGCTTGGTTAACGTGGCTTTAAAAAGGGGACGGCGGCTGGATGACGTGGCGGCCGGATCTCAAACTTGCTAGACTTGCGGCCGAGTCTTGCCATTGTTGATCGGCTGGTCCGACCTCGGGGGAGGCAACTCTAACCAATGCCTAAGGTAATTCCTTTGCGCCCGCTTGGGTCGAAGCCGTCCGGCGCGGGCGCGAAATCGAGCGCCGAGGCAAATCTTGCTTCAGCGGTACGCACGCTTCGTCTCGAATCGGAGGGCTTGGCGCAACTCGCGAAAGAACTCGATGGCCCGTTGGCGGGACCTTTCGACGACGCCATGCGGCTGTTCGCGGCGATCAAGGGGCGCGTCATCGTCACCGGGATCGGCAAGAGCGGCCACGTCGGCCAGAAAATCGCGGCGACCTTCGCATCCACGGGAACACCCGCCTTCTTCGTCCATCCGAGCGAGGCCTCGCATGGCGATCTCGGCATGGTGACGCGCTCCGATCTTATTCTGGCGCTCTCGTGGTCCGGCGAAACCGTTGAGCTCAAACCGGTCATTACGTATTCGCGGCGCTTTTCCGTGCCGTTGATTGCGATCACCTCGCAAGCCAACTCGGCGCTTGGCGAACAGGCCGACGTTGTATTGCAACTGCCGCGCGCCAAGGAAGCCTGCCCGCACGGATTGGCGCCAACCACATCAACCACCATGCAGCTGGCGATGGGAGACAGCCTCGCCATCGCGCTGCTGGAGGCCCGCGGATTCACAGCCCACGATTTCAAGATTTTTCATCCGGGTGGATCGCTCGGTGCGAATCTCAAATACGTGGCCGACATCATGCACCGCGCCGACCGGCTACCGCTTATCAAGACCGGCGCATCGATGGGCGAGGCTCTCGTCACGATGACCGAAAAGAGCTTCGGCTGCGTCGGCGTCGTCGACGGACGCGGCCGGCTGATCGGCGTCATCACCGACGGCGATCTTCGGCGCCACATGGGTGCCAGCCTGCTCGAAGCCAAGGTCGATGACATCATGACAGCGAAGCCGAAGACGATCGTTCCGACGATGCTGACGTCGGCGGCGCTGGAGCTAATCAACTCGTCATCAATTACGGCGCTGTTCGTTGTTGAAAAGCAGAAGCCCGTCGGGCTGATCCACATTCACGATCTGCTGCGCCTCGGCGTCGTCTAGACCGCGCATCCGGGCCGGGTTTCAGACCCAGCCCATCAGTTCGCGACGGACGACGGCCTCAATGACATCAATGCCCTCTTTGCTATCGTTGAGAGCAGGCAGATAGGCGAACTTTTCTCCGCCATTCGACTCGAAGATGTGCCGGTTCTCGCGATCGAGTTCTTCGAGCGTTTCGAGACAGTCGGCGGAAAAGCCCGGGGCGACCAGCGCGATTTTTTTTGTCCCGGACTTAGCGAGGCTTTCAATCGTTTTGTCGGTATAGGGCTGCAGCCACGGATCGTTGCCGAAACGCGATTGGAAGGTCGTCAGCCACCGCTCCGGCGAAATGCCGAGCTTCTCGCGCAGTAGCCGCGACGTCTTCTGGCACTGGCAGTGGTAGGGGTCGCCCTTCTCCATATATTTCTGCGGCATGCCGTGGAACGTCGCGATGATTTTCTCCGGCTCGAAATCGAGTTTCGCGAGGCTCGCTGTCATGGAATGGGCTAAGGCGTCGATGTAGGCGGGATCGTCGTAGTATGCGGGCGCCGCCCGCACGGCCGGCTGCCAGCGCATTTTCATCAGCGTTCGGAAGGCATGATCGCAGGCGGTCGCCGTCGTTGCGGCAGCATATTGCGGATAGAGCGGAACGAGAAGAATCCGATCGCAGCCCTGCTCCTTCAAAGCCAGGATGCGGCTCTCGGTCGTCGGGTTGGCGTAGCGCATGGCCCAATCGACGATGACGCCCTTCTCATTCTGCAAGCGTTCGGCGAGACGTTCCGCCTGATTGCGAGAGATCGTCTTTATCGGGCTTTCGTTCTTTTCGTTATTC
>DATLJG010000393.1:0-5508 GCA_035538995.1 Hyphomicrobium sp.
GTGGGGCGCTGCCGATCCCACCGAGCTTGCCAAGAAGGCCGAGGAACGCGCCGCCAAGGGCGAGATCGATCCGATCGCCGATGTCGTGCGCGACCGCATTTATCTTTTCAGTGGCACGTCGGATCGCACCGTCGCTCCGTCTATCGTCAGGCACGCGGCGCAATTCTACGCCAAGCTCGGCGTGCCGGAAGCAAACATCGAATACGTTTCGAACGTCCCGGCGGGCCACGCCTTCGTGACCGATGACGAAGGCAATGCCTGCAGCACGTCGGCCGAACCTTACGTTGTCGATTGCGATTACGATCAGGCAGGCGCGCTGCTGAAGCAATTGTACGGGGCCCTGCAGCCTCGCGCCGCCACTTCGACCGGAGATTTCATCGATTTCGATCAACGGCCGTTCACGGACAGCGAGCAAAACAGCGCGCTCGCCGAAACCGGAGTCGTCTACGTTCCGAAGAGCTGCCGTGAAACGTCAGGCTGCCGCGTCCACATCGCTTTTCACGGCTGCGCCCAGAACCGGGAAACGGTCGGAGATACGTTCATCAAGGAATCCGGATTTGCCCGGTGGGCTGACACCAATCGCCTGATCGTCCTTTTTCCACAGGTCGCCGCATCACCGATCAATCCACAGGGATGCTGGGACTGGTGGGGATATACCGGTTCGCAGTATTTGACGCGCGACGCGCCGCAGATTGCCGCAGTGAACCGTATGCTCGACAGCTTGCAAGCGGCCCGGGGAGGCGCATAAAGCCATTGCGGTCGCTCAACCGCGACCGACGGGGATGCCAGCGAGGCCGATAGCAGATCGGCTGAGTGGCCGGGGGAGGCTGACGATGTTGATCCGCGAGAAACTGCTGGCTCCGTTGTGGCCGACGCAAGCTCCCGGCATTCCTGATATTCCGAGCACGCTCCATGTCGTTGCGGCAATTGCAACGATGGGATTGCTGGTCGCCGCCGCAGCGTTACCCGACGACCGTGACTCTGCCCGATCCACGTCCGTTACCCCACCTATTTCAACGGCGCACAATCCGGGTCGTGAATCCGACTTCGGTGCCTATCTCGGCGCGCCCTACCATTATCCGAGCGACTTCCACCTCAAGAAAACCGGCGTCACCGATCTCACGATCAAGGACATTCCCTGGTTTACGAAGCCCTTTGACAATCCGCTTTATTACGGCGTTCGCTTTCAACGCTGGTTCGAAGGCGGCCGCTTCGGCACGATGCTCGACTTCACGCACTCGAAAGTTTACGCGCCCCTGAAAGACGAGCGGCCGTTCGAAGGCACGATCGATGGCAAGCCCGCACCAGCAAGCGCGAAGATCGGCGAGTATTTCGACAAGCTCGAATGGACGCACGGCCATAACATGTTGACGCTGAACGGCCTGCTGCGCCTGCCTTCGCTCGGCATGATCTCGCCTTACGCCGGCGTCGGCGCCGGCCTGTCATTCCCGCACGCCGAAATCCATTTGCGGACCGATCCCCACCGCACCTACGAATACCAATACACAGGCCCCTGCGCACAGGCGCTGTTCGGGCTTGAGTTCCGCCTGCGCACAGGCTCGATCTTCATCGAATACAAATTCACGATGGCCGACTATTTGGGACCACTCACCGGGCGCGACGGCACTTGGTATCCGATCGACATGTGGCGGCAATTCTCGCGCTGGTGGAAGGGCGAGGAACCACCGAACGGCTGGGCTGGCGCCAAGCTGATCAGCCATCAGGCTATCGGCGGCTTCCTTGTACGCTTCGTGCCGAAGACGGCGACGCCGTAGAGCGCGATCAACGCTTTAGGATTTGCGACAGCACGTCGATGCGGTCGGTGGAAATGCCGCCCGCGTAGCCTTTGGGCAAACTATGGAAGTCCTCCATGCTGTCGATACTTGTTGAGAACGCTCCGCCCGTATAACGGCCGCTGGCAAAGGTTACGGTATTGAATGCCGCCATGCGGGTATCGAACCGGTTGGGCCAACCCCAGAGCCATGGCCCGAAGTTGCTCGGGACCAGCAGGATCGAGTTCCGGCATGGCTCCGGCACATAACCGCTCCATCCGAGCGCGACGTACTTGAGCAAGCAGGACTTGATGCTGGCGCGTGACATGACGCGGAGCTGCGGCATGCGCTCTTTCAGCGATGCGATCGGACGATTGCCTCCATAGACCATAAGTCGGGCGAGCCGCTCTCGCGGCCGTTTGCCGAGGGTGTCCGCCAGAAGCACGCCCTCGGCGCCATCGTTGCTTTTAACGTTGATCAGAAACGATCGGTGCGGAAAGGCGTCGAAAACCTCATCGAGCGACGGCATCATGCCCACGCCTTGCCCGCGGAATGGGAATGTCTTGCCACCATCCGCCGTATAGCCGTAGCCGACGTCGAGCTTCTTCAGTTCAGCGAGCGAATGCTCCCGCGTGACGCCGTGACCATCCGTTCGGCAATCGAGGGTCCAATCATGGAAGACGGCGAACTTGCCGTCGGTCGTCGGATGTACGTCGATTTCGACGACCGAAGCGCCAAGGTCGAACGCGGCCTTGATCGCCGGAATCGTGTTTTCAATAAATTGATGATGCGGAGGATCGATGCGGGTGGCCGTGCATGTCTCGTTCGTCACCCCTTCATGACTGAACGTCTGGTGCAGTCCACGGTGCGCGAGTATGCCCGGCCCATTCGAAAGCGGCGGAACGAGCGCACTCGCATTTCCCAAATGGAGTAGGAATCCGCAAGCGGCCACGACGGCCACAGCGATGATGCCCCTTTTCCCCACGGCTCAGAACCGTTTGAGAAGACGGTCGATGTAATCGAGCTCTTCCTGCGGCCTGAGACTATCGCCCGAGCGCTTGCGCAATTCCTCCAGGATCTCACGAGCCCGCTGCGCATCAATGGCATCCGGCACTTTGACGGACGTACCGAGATCAGGACCTTGCGCGCGTTGCGGCCGGCCAAGAGGATCGCGTGGGGAACTACCGCCGCGCCCTATGCGCTGCTGCGCCTCCTTCTGCATCTGCTCGGCCATCTGCTGCGCGCTCTGGCGCATTTGCTCCAGCGCCTGACCTTGCTGATTGGCGGCTTCGTCGAGATCGTTCTGCTTCAGAGCGTCTTCCGCGTTGCCCATCGCGTCGCGAGCGTTGCCGAGCTTATCGCGATCGCCCGTGCCCATTTGCTCGAGCTCCTTCTGAAGCCGCTCAAGCTCGTTGCGGAGCTGGGCTTGCCGGTCCTCCAGATCGCCCTTGCCACGCTGATGGCGTCCGGCCTTATTGCCTTGCGAGCCTTGCTGGCCTTCACCCTGCTTTCCGCCGCCCTGGCGGTTGGCCTGCATGCCATCCTGGCCACCTTGAGATTGCCCGCCTTGCTGACCGTCCTGCCCGGCCTTTGGCATCCCTTGTCCACCGGGATCATCCTGCGAACCACCTTGCGGCTGCTGTCCACCTTCCCGGCGCCGCTGCTCGCCAAAGGTGTCGTCCATCAACTGCTGCTGTTTGCGCGCAAGATTATCGAGCTCGTTGAGCTTCTTCATCATCTGCTCGGCACGCTGCTGCTGGGCTCGCGCTTCCGGCGAATTCGCCGCCTGCAGGCGATCCATCAGCTCGCGCAGTTCCGACAGCATCTGCTCGGCCTCTTCGCGTGATCCCTGCCGCGCGCTCTTTTCGAGATCCTTCATCATCTGGTCGAGATCTTGCTGGCCGAGCTGCTGCATCTGCTCGTCCTGCTGCTGATCGCCCGAAGGGTCATTCTTCGCGGCGTTCTTCTGCATCTCGTTCAGATAATCGTTCAGCCGCTTCTTGAGTTCGGCCAGCGCTTCCTGGACCTCCTTGTCGTCGCCCTTTTGCAGCGCGTCGGACAGCTTGTCCTGGGCATCCTTCAGAGCCCGTTCCGCTTCGGAAAGATTGCCGTCCTCAACTTTCAGAGCGATCTGCCAGAGTTCGTCGACGGACTCCTTCAGAGCCGCCCGCGTGCCCAATCGGTCGAGCCGATGATAGATCGCCCGCAGCCCGAGATAGACCGACGTGTCGTTGATGAAACCCTCCGGCTCCAGCGTCAGCGCATCGAGGGCGCGAACGACCATCGGCCGGTTGCGTGAATCCTCCGCGAGCTTCCGGCGCTGCTCGATGAGCGCACGCGCCAGCGGATTTTTGAAACGCCGCGACGGCAGCACGATTTCGATGGGCTTGCTGCGCCCGACTTGTCCGCCGACATCCGTCGCCTCAAGCCACAGCTGAACCCGCTGCCCGGCCCAGGGATGCTCCCCGATTTCCAGCAGCGTGGACGTATCGATCTTCTTTGCGCCGGGCCGTGGCATGCGAAGGCTGAGCTCGGGAGGCCGTTCGAGCGGCAAACGCGGGCCGACCAGCGGCGGTGGTTGCGCCCAGGATTTCGTCGGATCGCCGGCCTTCGGAGGCAGCGGCCGCAGCTTTACTTCGGCGCCGGCAAGACCGTAGTCGTCCGCCGCCTTATAGGTCACCCGCATTGAGCCACGCGGCGTGCTCGAAATCGGCTTCGTCATCGAAATCTTCGGCAGCTCGTCGGCAATGACGTCGAACGTCCATTGGCCAAGCTCGCGGGAGCCGGACAGCGCCCTGACGCGAGACGACTTGCGCAGCTCGTAGCGAACTTCCGCGACATTGGATGTATCGCCGGCCTTGCGCTTCTCGGGCGCGATCGAAATGGCCTTCGAAGCGCCGGCGCTTAAAACTTCCAGCGAAACGCCGTTCGAACCAAATCCAACACCCCTGAGCGTCAGAAGGCTCCGCTCCGGGACCTCAAAAAATCGCTTTTGCTCATCGTCGGGCGTTGTGCCTTGCTGCGCGCCGTCCGAAAGCAGAATAGGCGGCAACGCCGTGTACGGCGGCGGCGTCACCCAGGCATCGACGCGAGTTGGCGCGCCGACACCAGACACGCCGAAGCGAAATGCCGACGCGAGCCTGTCGCCGAGACTGCCCGTCACCAGCAGCGCCGCCGGGATCAACAACAGCAGCGCCAGACCACGGACGGCGAGCGGATCAAAGCGGTCCGTTCGCGGACGCGGATTGCCGACGCGCAGACGCGCGATGGCGCGTGCCAGACGCTGACGGTGAGCTTGCCAGAGCGCCGACGTTTCCGCATTCGTCGACCCGGACGAAAGCGTATCCTCGTACGAGGTCGCTGGCCGATGAGGAATGCCCGAGCGTCGCTCGATGCGACGGATGGCTTCGTCGCGGTCCGGCCAAGGCACGGAAACAGCGTAGGCGACAGCTCCAACGGCTGCGAGCGCAAAGCCCGCAAGAACGGCTTTATGCACGAGCGGGCCGAGATACGGCCAAACGCCGACGAAGGACAGCAGCGCAAACAGGACGAAGAGGCCGATCAGCAGCCAAAGGCGCGGCCACAGCCGTTCGAAATACAGCGCAAGCTTGCTGAGGCGAACTTTGCGGGCAAAAGATCGCGACAGCGCGGAGTTGGAATCCGTGTCCTGATGGTCAGCCATTCCGCTCAACCTAACATGGGTCCAAAGCCTCGTCCCTTACGAAAATGCAACGTC
>DATLJG010000394.1:0-3365 GCA_035538995.1 Hyphomicrobium sp.
GCCGCAAGAACGACGTCGTCGGTTATGCCGTGACGCTTGAGGATCGCTACGACGGCTTCCAGATGCGCCGTATAGGGTGCGCTATCATGTTTGCGCAGTTGGTGGCTGTGCTTCTCGGCAGAAAACGTCTTCGCTTTTTGAACTAAAAACTTCATCGGCTCCGGAACCCCGCTTGCAATTGCACGATGGGGTTGGCGCTTTGCACCAGCTCCGTTCAGATGCGATTTGATGACGTCAGGCGATCATAGCCAAACCAAGGCCGATGAGAATAGCCAAGGTCGATATGGCGAAGATCGCAATCAGCGAAATCAGCAAGTAGAACCCGTCAGAATCCTGATGGGTCTTGACTTCAGATCCAGTCATTCGCGGCATGTGGTGATTTGCGAAAAATTTGTTCATGTACAACGCTCAACTTCTCTGAGGTTTGCGCTGGGACTGCCTCCCAAACACGCATTCGTTGCCTCAGTTCCAGCGGCGAAGCAGCAGCGGAAAGTGTCTGTCGGCAGTTGTCGCTGCGGACAAAGAAAATTTCGAAAATCGCCGCTCAAGCCGAGAAATAGTGAACAATTAAGAAATAGTCAGGGTGTACCGCAGGGAAAGAATGACGCGCTGTTCAAATTCGCGATAGAGCCGCAAAAACGGGAGCAATTCTCGCCGCTGAGGTATGTGCGAACGGGCTTATATCAGCCGTCTCAGTGTTTAAAGCGGCCCAATGAGCGCACTATCGCATCACGTGCGTTGAACAGCTCGCAAGTTCACGAAAAATACCATCTAGGTTTTCGCCATTCCCGCCTTATATCGATGGTTCGATCAATGTACTGTCTTTGCTGCCGCATATGCGGGAAGCAACGCGGTTTTGTTGGTTGTCGCTGTGGCGGGTAACTGCTGCGTTTGTAAGTTGCTAATCGTTCGGATGTTGCTTCTGGGCAGGAAGATCGGCGCTTAAAGAAAAATTCGCCGGTTTCGCTCACGTTGAGATCATCGCGCGTGAGTTGGACATCTATCCGCTTCAACGCTATCGGTCGCACGACCATGACTCGTGGGGGTCACCCTGCGAATTTTCTGAAGAGGCCTTCCCCTGATGGGCATACTCGCCGCTGCTTCCGAACTCTTGGAACTCGCCACGAAGCTACATGGGCTTGTTCCGCCGAAGGCCGGCGACGTCGATAGAACTCTTGAGCTAAGAGAAAAGCGCTTTCGCGAACTGCTGCGTCATGCGCGTGCCAACTCGCCGTTTTATCGGGAGCGATTGGCCGGCATTGATGTCGAGACGTGTTCGCTCGCTGATCTGCCGACGCTGACAAAGCCGCAAATGATGGCCAATCTCGACGACGTTTTCACCGATCGTACGTTGCGCCGCTCGGACATCGAAGCCTTCATCGCGGATCAATCCAATCTCGGTGTCTATTTCAAAGGTAAGTATGCGCTCTGTCATACGTCCGGAAGTCAGGGCCAGCCGGCACTTGTCGTTCAGGATAAACACGCCATCATCACGAGCTTTGCGGCGCAGTTCGCGCGCGGCAACAAGATCAAGCGGAAATTTCTGCCGCATATCGGCCGCCTCGTTAATCCGGCGCGGATGGTGATCATCACGCAACGGCCCGGCTTTTATCCGAGCAGCACATTTTTCAATTATTTCCCGCGCGTGGCGCGGCCGTATATCAAATTGCAGCGCATGTCGGTTTTCGATCCGATCGAAGAGATCGTTCGGCGCCTGAATGATTTCCAGCCGACATTCATCACCGGTTACACAAGTTCGCTGGAATTGCTGGCGCGCGAGCAGGAAGACGGACGGCTGAAACTTCGCGAAGGCGGCAAGCTCGAGCAATTGAACAGCATGAGCGAACCGCTTCCTCCTGATGTCGCCGTGCGGATCGAGACGGCGTTTGGCGTGCATGTCACCAATAGCTACAGCATGGCGGAGTGCATGGCGCTGAGTTGCGGCTGTCCCGTCTGTCGCGGCAGCCATCTCAACAGGGATTTGGCGATCCTCGAGGTCGTCGACGCGAACAACCAGCCGGTGCCGAACGGAACGCCGGGAAGCAAAGTGCTTTTGACAAATCTCTACAACTTCGTTCAGCCGATTATCCGCTACGAGATCGACGACATTGTCACGATGAGTGAACATCCGTGCGCTTGCGGCAGCTTGCTGCCGTTGATTCAATCTGTTGAGGGCAGGGCGAAGGATCGTCTTTGGGTGCAGATCAATGGCAAGAGCCGCGATCTGCCGATCTACATTTTCCTCGCGGCGCTCGATAATGAGACCAACCTCGCCGAGCATCAAATTCTGCAGGATGGCGTCAACTCGTTTGTGTTGCGCGCCGTTCCGTTGAGCGGAAAGGAACTGTCCGCCGAGCGGTTGCGCGCCTATATCGAGCAATCGCTGGCAAGCGAAGGATTGGGCGACGTTATCAAAATCGAGATCGAGCTTGTGGATCGGATTTTGCCGGATAAGGCCGGCAAGATTCGACGTGCGAAAAACCTTATCGGGCCACCGCCCGACGAGACTTCAGAGAGTACGTCGCGCGTCGTCGCCTGAGACGTCCGCTGGCGGGAACATCGCACTGTCTCGGCGCGTTCTTTATTTACGAACGCAACGAGAAGAAGGTTTCGCGCGATGAATAGGCTCATAACCGCGTCGGCGGTCATGTTGTTGAGCCTGGCGGCGACGGGTGCCGCTTGGGCGGGCGACAACGCCGGATCGATGACACCTCAGCCGCCCCAAGCCCCTAGCACGCCCGCGCCGCAAGGACCGGCGCAAAGTCCGGAAAATTCAAACGGCGCCCTGCCGAAGCCCGGGCAATCGCCGAATGCGATGCCGGGAGGCAGTGCGGCGTCCGGCGACAGTTCGGGTACGACAGGCATATCGGGCCCCTATAACCCAACCCCGCCCGGTGCAAATTCCGGCTCCGCCGCGCAATAAGGCGGAGCCGTTTGTCGATTGTCCGATCAACCCTTGTTTTCGCCGACAACTTGGTCGACCGCGTCGAGGGCGCGGGCCGAGTAAACGAGCGCGGCGCCAGCGTTCATTGCAACGGCCACGCCTAACGCTTCGGCGACTTCTTCCTTCGTCGCGCCGTTCTTGACGGCTTTCTCGGAATGCACGGAGATACATCCATCGCAGCGCGTGGTGACGGCAACTGCGAGGGAGATCAACTGGCGCGTTTTCTCGTCGAGATGCTGGGTTTTGGAGCCCGCGCCGCTTGCCATGACGTAACCGCCGACCGTGTCGGGCGACAATTTTTGCAAGTCGCCGATGCGGCCCATCAAAGCGTTCCGATATTTAGACCAGTCCATGATCGACATACTGAATTCCTTCGCTGTGTTCTCGTTGACGTTCGGAAGTTTTGCGTTCGGCGATTTTG
>DATLJG010000395.1:0-2102 GCA_035538995.1 Hyphomicrobium sp.
GCCGCAGCATCAGGTGATAAGTGTTGCCGAGAATGATATCGGCCCCGGCCTCGCGCACTTGCTCGGGATAGAGCGCCTTGACCGTCGCGACGGTGCCGACCGGCATGAACGCGGGCGTGCGAATGACGCCGCGCGGCGTCGCGATTTCGCCGAGCCGCGCCGCGCCGTCGGTTTTCTTGAGGCGGTAGCTGAAGCGGTCGTCCTGTACGAGTGTTTTTTCCACGCCAGCCTTCACAAATCCCGTCGCAATTTTTTCTTCACCCAGCGCTTCTTTCACCCCACCCCGTCAAGGGGAGGGAAATGTCGGGTCGTACCAATGTGCCAAGGACCAGGATGTAAGCTCCGATAGCCACGAACATCCAAAGACAGCCGGCGATGATATTCTTCCCGAAGACATAGTGCCGCCAAGTGAAGACAGGTTTTGGTTCAGCCATCGCCCTCTCCTTCTGGGGTGGCCGGGAATAGCAGGCTGGCGTCGCCATAGGAATAGAAGCGGTAGTCAGAGTGAATGGCGTGGCCGTAGGCGGCGCGCATGGTGCCGAGGCCGGAGAATGCCGCAACGAGCATGAACAGCGTCGAGCGCGGCAGATGAAAGTTGGTCATCAACACATCGACCGCCTTAAAGCGATAGCCGGGCGTGATGAAAATATCCGTTTCGCCGGACCAAGGCGGGATCGTTCCGTCGTCGCGCGCCGCGCTTTCCAAGACCCTGAGCGATGTCGTTCCGACCGCAACGATGCGGCCGCCCCTGGCGCGAACCGCATTGAGCGCGGCGGCGGTTTCGGAAGAGATTTCTCCCCACTCGCTGTGCATGACGTGGCCGTCGGTGTCGTCGGCTTTCACGGGAAGGAACGTTCCCGCCCCGACATGCAGGGTCACGAAATGCCGGGAGATGCCACGCGCATCGAGCGCGGCGAACAGCTCAGGCGTAAAATGCAGCCCGGCCGTCGGCGCGGCGACAGCGCCGTCCTTCGTTGCATAAACGGTCTGATAGGTGTCGCGATCGCGATCGTCGGGCGGGCGCTTCAACGCGATGTAGGGCGGCAGCGGCATGACGCCGACGGCGCGGATGGCCTCGTCGAGCACGTCGCCTGAAAAATCGAACGCCAGCTCGACCTCGCCAGCTTCGCCTTTGGCGGAGACCGTTGCGTCGAGCGCGCCGAGCATACAGCTCTCGCCCGAATGACCGAAGTGGACGCGATCACCGGCTTCGAGCCGCTTTGCCGGACGCGCGAACGCCCGCCACGCGCTGTCGCCAACCTTCTTGATCAGATTGAAATCGACGTTGGCGCGCGTTTCGCCACGGATACGAACGCCGGAGAGTGCCGCCGGAATGACGCGCGTATCGTTGAAAACGAGCGCGTCTCCGGGATTGAGCAAGCCGGGCAGATCGCGAATGGTTTTATCAGTGAGATCGGCATCGTCGCGGGCGCAGCCGCCTTTGACGGGATGCACGACCAGCAGGCGCGCAGTATCGCGCGGCTCGGCAGGGCGTAAAGCGATGGCGCTATCGGGCAGCTCAAAATCGAAAAGATCGGTTCGCATCGCGTGCGCTTCACTCCGCCTTGCTCAGCGTTTGCCGAAGGCGTTCGTAAGTGCGAGCACGGCCACGCCGATCCAGCTGGCGATCATCAGCGTGCCGCCTATTGGCGCCAGCATTCCGAACGAGCCGTTGCCTGTCAGAGTGTGGAAAGCAATCTCGCCGCCGAAAAGCGATGCCGCTAACAGCATCACGCCCGCGACGGCGCTCCATAGGCAAGACCGCGCTGCGTGCAAACCCGCGGCAATAATGCCGACGGCGGCGGCAGCGTGGAGCGTCAGCATCGTTGCGGCCGTTCCTAATGCGGGACTGTCAACGTGGTGCGCAGCGACTGCCGCCAACGACACGCCCGCGGCGCCCGCCAGACCTGCCCAGGCGAGAATGAGAAAAGGCGCGCCGCACAGCGCGCCTTTCGTCGGTCCACCAGCGCCGGACATCAAGCAGCGTCCGCCGCAACGCGGACCTTGATCATCTTGTCCGGGTTGGCCGGCGGCTCGCCCTTGTTGATCTTGTCGACGTTGTCCATGCCTTCGATGACCTTGCCCCAGACGGTGTATTGCTT
>DATLJG010000396.1:0-2470 GCA_035538995.1 Hyphomicrobium sp.
CGAGAGACTTGGATCATTGAACTCTACCTTCTTTTGGAAATGTTAGTCAGGATGGCACCGGATAAACGGAAATGACCCGGCTTGGTTCCCTTTTCATGGGAGTAAGCAGGAAATGAGACAAGAGCCCATCAGTACACTTCCGATTATTCAACATCCTTAAGTTGAGCCGCGAGGTGATGCGTCGCGAATCCGCTTGCGCGTTTCAACGCTAGGTATTGCTGACGCGCACGTTCGCGGTTGACGTTCGGAGATTTCGTCGCGGCAATAAGAATGTTTTTCGACGTGTGTTCAGTCGAAACAAATTCGATCATTGTCACTTTATAGCCGGACGCTTCAAGCAGCAGTCCCCGCGCCGCGTCGGTGACGAGATCGGCCTGACGCTGCTTCAGCAGCGGATACTTGATGATGCCGTCAAGACCGTCATTCGTATCTTTGATCTGCGGCGCCAGTTCATGCTGACAGCACGGCGCCACCAGGATCATTTGCGCAGCCCCCAAAATGCCGAGCGCCAGAGCGTCGTCCGTTGCCGTATCGCAGGCATGCAGAGCTATGACGACCTCTGCGGCTTTGCGTGCCGATTGCTGCGCCTCCGCCGCTTCGAAGGACAAACCGGAAAAACCGATTTTTCCCGCCAGGTCGTTGCAAAGTTCGACAAGATCTCCGCGAACCTCGATACCCGTCATGTCGCAAGCGCGATCCAGCGTCGTGCGAATGTGATCGTAAAGCGCGAACGTCAGGTAGCCTTTGCCCGATCCGATATCGACGATCGACAGCGGCGCGTCGCCCTGAAGCGCATCGGCATCCTTCAGCAGTCCGTCGAAAATTTCGACGAAGCGGCAGATCTGCCGGTATTTGCCCTGCATCGTTGGCTTGACGCGGCCGTCCGCATCCGAGACCTGCAACGCCTTGAGATAAGGCCGGTCCGGCGCGACGAGATACGATTTCGAACGATCATGCGCCTCGGGCTCCACCGCTTGGCGCGTCGGCTTGCCGATCGAAAGATGCGGCACGCGCTTTTTGCTGTAGGTCAGCGTCACGTCGCGTTCCGTCGAAAACAGCGTTGCGCTCAGATACACATCACCGATCTTCGACTTGATGTGGTTGATGCCGTCATTGATCGAGAAGGTTTTCGTCTCGTCCTTGCGCGCCAGACTGGTGACGATTTTCAGATGCGGAACGTCCTTCAAAAGCACGAGCGTCGCGACGGCCTTGCTCGGCTCGCCATCCCCGCGAAATTTACCGAGCGTCAGCCTGACGAATATGTTGCTTTCGAGCGCAACGGCAAGCGCCGATATGAACGCGGACTTCTCCTCGTGCTTCAACGTCATGCGGCCCCGGAGGTATCGAAGCGCGTCTGACGCCACGCGTTGATCTTTTCCATCAGCCATTCCCACGCTTCTTCCTCGCGCGGGCCTGCGGTCTTCGAAATCGCAATTTCGAGATACTTCAATTCGCTTTCGACTTTCTCGGGCGGCAGCATCTTGAGCCGCGTCGTCAACACTGCCAATTCGAGCACGGCGGCTTGTGCCCGGTTGAACCCTTCCCAGACCTTATGCGTCCGCTGATGAACGATCGAACAGACAAACCGCGGCCGCTGTTCATCCTCGATGAAGCGCTCGACCTTCAATTCCCAATGCGAAACGCAATCGGCGAGGCGAGATCCTCTGATCTTCGTTGCGGGCTCCAGCGGCCACAGCTTGCGGCCGGTAACGCCACCGGCAAAAACCCGAACGTCGTCGGTGTGGCTCGCGACGGCAAACGGATGCGCGTTGAGATTTTCGAGCGTCCGCGACGGCTTGAACGGCGCGATGATCCAATGCGGCCCGTCCGCGATCAGCCCGAGCGGCGCGATATAGGGCTTGCCCGCAGCGTCGAGCGTCGTGACGATGGTTTCAACAATGCGCGGCATCACGTCTATCCTTCGCCGTTCAAAATGGCTCGCAAGCGGGCGTCGTCGGAAGGTCCAAAAATGGACCACGAAAGGCAACCTCGCGCAACGATCGATGGCAGCACAGAGTCAACGATGCCGCGCCCTGCCAACATGTCGATGCTCTCGGCCTTATCGACGTCGACCGATTTAAGCAGCAGCAGGCGCGCATCCAGAAGTTCCGCGAGACGTGCAGCCAGACTGTCCGACGTCGCGTCCCAATTGGCGGCAATAGACTCATCGACCGAGATCATCCGCAGCGGCGCCCAGACCGGCACTTGGCTTTGCCGAAATGCGACAGACATCTCTTCGAGCGTCTCGACGATCCGCAATCGCTCCTGTTGCGCCGACATGAACTCGGCCATCTGACGCATCGCCAGCATGGCCAGCCGATGCGCGGTCCCATCATCGTATCCCATTGTGGGCTGCAATGCCCGGATGGCGTCCGCGAACGGCCCGCCTCCCGGGACAATGACGACAGGAATTTTCGCGCTGACGATGGTCGCCAGGACCGACGCCATCCGGCCCGTCTCGGCGAGACTG
>DATLJG010000397.1:0-2110 GCA_035538995.1 Hyphomicrobium sp.
GCCGCAGCATCAGGTGATAAGTGTTGCCGAGAATGATATCGGCCCCGGCCTCGCGCACTTGCTCGGGATAGAGCGCCTTGACCGTCGCGACGGTGCCGACCGGCATGAACGCGGGCGTGCGAATGACGCCGCGCGGCGTCGAAATTTCGCCGAGCCGCGCCGCCCCATCGGTTTTCTTGAGGCGGTAGCTGAAGCGGTCGTCCGGTACGAGTGTTTTTTCCACGCCTGCCTTCACAAATCCCGTCGCAATTTTTTCTTCACCCAGCGCTTCTTTCACCTCTCCCCGTCAAGGGGAGGGAAATGTCGGGTCGATCCACAGTACCAATGTGCCAAGGACCAGGATGTAGGCTCCGATAGCCACGAACATCCAAAGACAGCCGGCGATGATATTCTTGCCGAAGACATAGTGCCGCCAAGTGAAGACAGGTTTTGGTTCAGCCATCGCCCTCTCCTTCTGGGGTGGTCGGGAATAGCAGGCTGGCGTCGCCGTAGGAATAGAAGCGGTAGTCAGAGTGAATGGCGTGGCCGTAAGCGGCGCGCATGGTGCCGAGGCCCGAAAACGCCGCGACGAGCATGAACAGCGTCGAGCGCGGCAGATGGAAGTTGGTCATCAACACATCGACCGCCTTGAAGCGATAGCCGGGTGTGATGAAAATATCCGTTTCGCCGGACCAGGGCGGGATCGTGCCGTCATCGCGCGCCGCACTTTCCAGCACCCTGAGCGATGTCGTTCCGACCGCGACGATGCGGCCGCCCTTGGCGCGAACCGCATTGAGCGCGGCGGCTGTTTCGGAAGAGATTTCTCCCCACTCGCTGTGCATGACGTGGCCGTCGGTGTCATCGGCTTTCACGGGGAGGAACGTCCCCGCCCCGACGTGCAGAGTCACGAAATGCCGGGAGATGCCACGCGCATCGAGCGCAGCGAACAGTTCGGGCGTGAAATGCAGCCCGGCCGTCGGCGCCGCGACAGCGCCGTCCTTCGTTGCGTAGACCGTCTGATAGGTGTCGCGATCGCGGTCGTCGGGCGGGCGCTTCAACGCGATGTAGGGCGGCAGCGGCATGACGCCGACAGCGCGGATGGCTTCGTCGAGCACGTCGCCGGAAAAATCGAACGCCAGCTCGACCTCGCCCGCTTCGCCTTTGGCGGAGACCGTTGCGTCGAGCGCGCCAAGCATACAGCTCTCGCCCGAGTGGCCGAAGTGGACGCGATCACCGGCTTCGAGACGCTTCGCCGGTCGTGCGAACGCCCGCCACGCACTGTCGCCAACCTTCTTGATCAGATTGAAATCGACGTTGGCGCGCGTTTCGCCACGGATGCGAACGCCGGAGAGCGACGCCGGTATGACGCGCGTGTCGTTGTAAACCAGCGCGTCTCCGGGATTGAGCAAGCCGGGCAAATCGCGAATGGTTTTATCAGTGAGATCGGCATCGTCGCGCGCGCAGCCCCCTTTGACGGGATGCACGACCAGCAGGCGCGCGGTATCGCGCGGCTCGGCAGGGCGCAAAGCGATGGCGCTATCGGGCAGCTCAAAATCGAAAAGATCGGTTCGCATCGCGTGCGCTTCACTCCGCCTTGCTCAGCGTTTGCCGAAGGCGTTCGTAAGTGCGAGCATGGCCACGCCGATCCAGCTGGCGATCATCAGCGTGCCGCCGATTGGCGCCAGCATTCCGAGCGACGCATTGCCGGTCAGAGCGTGGAAGGCGATCGCGCCGCCGAATAGCGATGCCGCCAACAGCATCACACCGGCAACGGCGCTCCACAGACATGGACGCGCGGCGCGCAACGCCACCGAGATAATGCCGACGGCGGCGGCGGCGTGGAGCGTCAGCATCGTCGCGGCCGTTGCCAGCGCCGGGCTGTCAACGTGATGCGCGGCCATCGCGGCCAGCGACACGCCCGCGGCGCCCGCCAAACCGGCCCAGGCGAGAATGAGAAAAGGCGCGCCGCACAGCGCGCCTTTCGTCGGTTCACCAGCGCCGGACATCAAGCAGCGTCCGCCGCAACGCGGACCTTGATCATCTTGTCCGGGTTGGCCGGCGGCTCGCCCTTGTTGATCTTGTCGACGTTGTCCATGCCTTCGATGACCTTGCCCCAGACGGTGTATTGCTT
>DATLJG010000398.1:0-7990 GCA_035538995.1 Hyphomicrobium sp.
TGGAGCGATTACGAAAAATCCGGGCGGCCGCTGCGATCGGCGATCAACGCATTGCTGAAGACGTGATGCGCCGGCGCGGAGGCTGGCAATGACGCCGCGTGCGGGACAAGCGGCGGCACGGAAAACAAAACCAAAGCCGCGTGTCCGCGCGCTCACGCCGCGCTCCATTCAAGGCGCGGTCGCGGGCAAAATGCCGAACTTCGTCGAACCCTGTCTCGCGACACTCGTGGCAGCGCCGCCCGTCGGCGACGAGTGGGTCCATGAAATCAAGTTCGACGGTTACCGTATCCAAGCCCGCATCGACGGCGGCGACGTCAAGCTGATCACCCGCAGCGGCCTCGACTGGACCGCGCGCTTTGAGCCTTTGCCAAGGCTGCTGCGCGACCTGCATCGCGGCAAGGCGCTGATCGACGGCGAGCTTGTCGTCGAGGACAGTGGAGGCCGTTCGGATTTCGCGCTGCTAACGGCGGACCTTAAAGGCCGGCGCTCGGATCGATTTGTTTTCCATTGTTTCGATCTTCTGTACCTCGACGGCTACGATCTCCGAGATGCGGCATTGCTCGATCGCAAGGCGATGCTTCGCCAGGTCATCGATGCGTCGTCTGCGGGCGAACACGTTCGCTTTAGCGCGGATCTTTCGGGCGACAGCGCTTCCATGCTGGCGGAAGCCTGCCGCCTCGGTCTCGAAGGTCTCGTCTCCAAGCGCGGCGATCTTCCCTACCGCTCGGGGCGCAACGGCGACTGGGTCAAGAGCAAGTGCATTCAGGTCGATGAGTTTGTCATCATCGGATATGTCGTCTCGAACGTATCGAGTAGCGCTGTCGGTGCGCTGGTGGTCGGATATTTCGATAAGAAGCAGCTGAGATATGCCGGCCGGGTCGGAACCGGCTTCTCGCAACGGATTGCCCGAGACTTGATGCGGAAACTGAAACCGTTGCGGGTCAGCGATCCAATCGTCTCGGCGCCGCTGACAAACTTGCAACGAAAAGGCGTCATTTGGGTGAAGCCGCAATTGGTGGCGCAAATCGAATATCGCGCCTGGACCGGAGACGACCTGCTGCGGCACGCGGCGTTCAAAGGATTGCGGGAAGACAAGCCCGCTGCCGAAGTGCGCCGCCCGACACCGGTGGGACCGAAGCAGCGAAAACCCTAACCTCGGGCGCGCGACTTTGGTTTTGCACGCGGCTTGGCGCGCTTTGTCGGCTCGCGCTTCTGGCTTGACGCGGCCGTCTTCGTGGATCGGCGTCCGCTTTTCTCCGGCTTTTCGGAGGACTTTCCCTTCGTCGATCGGCGCAGCGCGTCCATGAAGTCGATAACCGTGCCGCCGGAGACTTTTTCATCGCCGCCGCCGACTTCCGTCGACTCGCCGCCTTCGACCTTTTCCTTGACCAATTTGCGCAACGCCTCGGCGTAATGGTTCTTGAAGTCCGCCGGATTGAATTTACGCGCGCGCTCCTCAATGAGTTGTTTGGCCATATCGATGAGTTCGGGTTTCAGCTTGCCGGTTCCAATGTCTGAAAAGACGTCATCGGCGTCCCTCACCTCATTGGCGTAACGCAGCGTTTCGACCATCAAACCCTCGCCGCTCGGCTTCATGGCAATGAGGTTTTCGCGGCCACGCATGGTCAGCTGGCCTACACCGTATTTCTTCGAGCCTTTGAGAGCATCGCGAATGACGCGGTAGCCTTCCTCGGCGACGTCGCCGTCCGGAAGGACGTAATAAGGATTGTCGAAGTAGAGAGGATCGATCGAGCAGGCATCGACGAACTCGGTCAGTTCGATCGTGTGCCGCGTCTCCAGCTTCAGCTTGTCGAGTTCGCCCGGCTCGAAAAGCACATAGCTGCCATCGTCCAGTTCATAGCCTTGCACGATATCGGATTGCGGAACGACCTTGCCGGTGTCGCCCGCGACTTTCTGATAGCGGATGCGCTGCTTTGATTTACGATCGACCTGATGCAACGCGATCTTGTCTTCGGAAGCGGTAGCGCTCACGAGGCGGATCGGAATGGTGACGAGCGCCAAGCGCAGATGGCCTTTCCAGAAGGACCTCGCGACGGCCATGGCTCACTCCCTGGAACGCAATACAGATGGATGGGTTGTAGCACGGAAACGGATGGCGCGATATCACAACACGCCGGCAGCCCTTCCGGTTCCGCTTAACGCTGCCCGCCTACCGGCGTGGCCCCTTCGGCAACAGTTTCGCAAGCGCACGCCCGTCACTGCGGAACGGTTACCGCGACCCAATGGTAGCGATGTTTCAGATTTCGCCGATGGGCTTCGGCGTCCTGCCGCGTATCGAAAGTCTTCGCCAACGCCGTGTCGAAGACCTCCCGGTCGTCGGCGCCCAAATAGGTTTCTTGCCCGCCCGAATAAACGACGTCCGGCTTGCGTTCGACCAGCATCCATTTCATCGGCGCATCTTCTGTTTCGACGATCCTCTGCGGCGGGGCTGCCGAGGTCATCCACGAAGCCATATCTCCAACATTTGTGAAAGGGTCTATGGCTAAGCGATGGCTCGTTCGCCGTTCAGGTTGCCGCCGAACAGCATGGAAATCTCCTCCACCGGGCGCGGCGGCGAGAAATAATAACCTTGGAAGCTGCCGCAGCCCATGCTTTGCAGCAACGCAAGTTGTTCGTATTTTTCAACGCCTTCGGCCGTGACCCTCAATCCCACGCTCTGACCCAACTGAACGATGGCCTGCACGATCGACAGGCTGTCATTGTTCTCGTGCATGTCCATCACGAATGACCGATCGACTTTCAACCGATCGATCGGGAAGGCCTTGAGGTGCGTCAGCGATGCGTACCCCGTCCCAAAATCGTCGAGCGCGACTTCGACGCCAAGAGCACTAATGCGTTGCAACGCTTCCGCCACATGGGTGGCGCCGACACCAAGGAAGACGCGCTCCGTCACCTCGATACAGAGTTTGGAGGCGGGCACCCGATGATGATCGAGCTTCTCGTTCAAGCGTCCCGCGAAATCTCCAAATGAAAAATCGGCCGATGTCACGTTGACGGCGATGCGACCGAATTCCTTGCCTTCGGAAAGCCATTGCGCCGCTTGTGCGAGCGCCATGTCGATCACGGCGTCGCCGATTGTCATCGCAAGGCGCGGATCCTCCAGAACTTCCTCAAAGCTCCCTGGAGCCAGCAGGCCGTGATTGGGATGCTGCCAGCGAAGCAGAGCTTCAAACGACAGAGGTTGCGCGGTGCTCGCGGGCACGATTGGCTGATAATGGAGCCTGAACTGCCCATGCCGAAGCGCTTCGCGCGCTTCCTGTTGCAATTCGACCTTTCTGCCCATCGCGCTGCGCATCGACGGTTCAAAATGCACTATGCGATCGCGGCCCAAGGACTTGGCACGATAAAGTGCAAGATCGGCGTTCTTCAGAAGGTCGCCGGCTTCCGTCGCATCTTCAGGAAATTTTGTGGCGCCGATGCTCGCCGTGCACGTGCGCTGCGTGTCACCGATCGCAAGCGGCTCCTCCAACGCCGACTGCACGGTGTCAAAGGCGGCTGCGGCCAGCCCCTCGTCTCCGCGTACCAAAATTGCAAACTCGTCGCCGCTGAGGCGAGCGATCGTACCACGGCCGTCCAGTGCAGCTTGGATACGTGACGCCAACTGCTTCAATAGCTGATCGCCGACGTCGTGCCCGAGCGTGTCGTTGATTTCCTTGAATCTATCGACATCGAGAAGCGCGACAGAAAACTGCCCTTGCGTGGCTTTCGAGAACTGGATCTCGTTCTGCAGCAACTCGCCGAACGACAACCGGTTGGGCAGCGAGGTCAAGGCATCGAGGTTCGCGAGACGCCAGAGCTTGTCGCGAATCTTATTTCGCTCCGAAATCTCTTCGGTCATCATCATCATGCCGCCGATGGCGCCATCGGGAAGATACCAGGGGCGCACTTCCCAGCGAATGACGTTCTCGCGGCCATCGGCGCGCAGGAACCGTTCTTCTTCGCTCCTTTCGGTGGCTCCCGCCAGAATTCTCCTGTGCTTGATCTTCCAGTGCTCCGGAATTTCCGGAAAGACGTCATAATGCGAGCGGCCGATCAGCGACACGTCATCGATGTTGTAATCCGCCAACCACCGATCGGTATGAGCGACGTAGCGCATGTCGTTGTCAAACATCGCAACAGCGGCCGGGGCGTGCTTGACAAAGGCTTCCAAGCGCGAATTTGCTTCCTTGAGCGCTTCTTGCGCGCGGCGCTTATCGGTAACGTCAACGCCAATCGTCGTCAGCGATACGAGATTGCCATCCGCGTCGTAGTTCGGGAGGACGATGGCACTCATCCAGACGTGCGAACCGTCCTTCGCTTGATCGCAGACTTCGCCACTCCACGTTCGTCCGGCGCGGATCTCCGACCACATCTCTGCCGACAATGCCGCGCTCGACCGGTACGGCTGCTCGCAGCGATCATGCAGTTCCGACAGTTCCTGAGAGGTGTACCCCATGCGGGCGAGGTATCGTTCGTTGGCCTCTATAACGCGGCCGGCGCGATCCGACTTCAGGACATAAAAGAATTGTCCAATAATTCGATCATGAACGGTGGCCTGCGCGCTCTGGCGCGCTCCCTCGTCCGACTGATGCCAAGACATCCGGGCGACCAGTGCGGAAAGGGCGATGACGCCAGCAGCCGCGGAACCGCAAAGGAGTGCATCGCCGCCGGCAAGTCCGTAAACGGCGACGCCCTGCCCTAGGAACAAGCCGAGGGTCAGCTTTTTGCCCAGGAGACCGCTAGGTCTGGAAATAAGTCCTGCGAGCATATCGTTCTTCGGTGTTTTTGGCCACGGAGGCGCGGCCCACGGTAGGGAGAAATAATAAATGTTCTGCGAATGCCGAGGATAAATCCGGGTGCGCGATCGCGCCGAATGCTTAATGCGCTTCGCCGGCCCCTACCCTCAAAGCAGGGTAAATAGCCAAACGCGCCAGCGAGCGCGCCTCCGACACGACGAAATGGGTTTGAATTACAAAGGGAATTGCAGCGCGGCCCGCGTGCCTCTGGCTCGCGACTGATAGCTTAACGTGCCTTCAAGTCTCGCGGTCATCGAGGCAATAACCTTCGATCCGAGCCCCGTCCCAGCGGCCGACGCCGGGTCATTGAAGCCGACGCCGTCATCCTCGACCGACAGACAAACCGTGTCGCCGTCGCGTGCAACGTCGATGCGAATTTCCCCGTGGTGATCGGGATAGGCATACTTGTAGGCATTCGTGATGAGTTCGGTCGCGATGATGCCGACGGAGACGGCCTTGTCCGTCGGCAACGAGATCCGCACGCAGTCGAGTTGTATCGAATGCATCCGGCCCTCATCGGCCATCGCAATCTTCAAGTCATCGACCAGGCTGCCGAGATATTCCTTGAGATCGACAGTCCGCACGTCATCGGACGTGTAGAGCCGGCGGTGGACACCGGCGATCGCCAGGATGCGCGCGCGCATTTGTTCGAGAAGATTTTGCGCCGTTTCGTCCTGAAGGGACGCTTTCTGCAAGCCCACCAATCCCGCGACAATCGCCAAGGAATTGGCGACGCGATGATTGACTTCCTTGAGGAGCAATTCAGCCCTGTCACGGGCGCGGCGGACCTCGCGATCGGCTTCCTCTTTTTCACGGCGCAGCCGATCCTGCTCCAGGGCCGTCGAGATGGCTGTTCCAAGCAGCTCGCGAAAATGACCCTGAACGTCCTTCCAGACATAATCGACAGCGCCCATCTTGAGCGCCGCGACAGCAATGCGGCTGTCTTCCGATCCGGTGACGTAAATGACGGGCGGATGCGGGTCGATCGCCACGATGTCTTTCATCACATCGAGGCCGGTGTGCCCGGGCATATAATGATCGAGCGCGACGACGTCGAATGTCTCCCGGCGCAACTGCTCAATTCCCAGGGTGCCGGATTGCGCTAGAGAGACGTCATACCCAATCGCTTCCAACGTTTTCTGGACCAGTCTCCCGATCCCCGGATCGTCATCGATGTAAAGGACCCTCGGCCGGGACATGCTATTGCGTTTCCGGAACCTGAATGACCGAGAAGAACAGTCCGAGCTGCCGAATGGCATTGGAGAAATTTTCGTAGTCCACCGGCTTCGTGATGTAGACGTTTGCGCCGAGATCATAGCAGCGCTTGATTTCCCGCTCGTCGTCGGTGGTCGTCAGCACGACGACCGGCGTGCGTCTCGTATGCACGTTGGCCTTGACCTTTTCGAGGATGCTGACGCCGGTCATGTCCGGCAGATTCAAATCGAGAAGCACCAGCAGGTGCCTCTTGGCGCTGACCTCGCCGCTTCCGTCAGGACCGAAAAGATAGGCCAGCGCTTCGGTGCCGTTGGCGAACGGCACAATCTCGTTGTGGACTCCGGCCCGGCGGATGTTCCGCTCGATCAGCCTCGCGTGCCCCTCATCATCCTCGATCATGACGATTTTTACGGGTTTACCGTCTTTATCCACTTGCCTGCTCCGACTGGATTTGCAGCTTTTTCGGCAGCGCCACGCGAAATGTCGTGCCACGTCCAAGTTCAGAAGTCATGGTAATTTCGCCGCCCAAGCGCCTCACAAGAGCGCGAACGTGAGCGAGCCCAATCCCCTCGCCCTGCTGATCCTGGGGACCGGCCCGGCGAAAGAGATCGAATACCCGCTCATAATCGCTCGTGGCGATCCCGCGGCCGTTATCTTCAACCTCGATGACCGTCGCGCCCCACCCGCTCGAAACCTGCCTGATGTCAATCTTCGGCGGCCGCCCAACGACACCGTATTTGAGGGCATTGTCCACCAGATTGCTGAAGATTTGTTCGAGAGCCACGCGATCACTTTCAATGATCGGCAACGGCTTTCCGATATGGATCTCTCCGTCCAGTTCCGAAAGCCGGTGCTGGACGCCGGCGGCAATGGAATTGAAGAATTCATCGAGCCGGATTTCTTCGGCCGTCAGAACGCGCTGCCCCTCTCGTGAAAGTTTCAAGATGGCCTTGATCAGGCTATCCATCTTTTTCGTCGAGCTTCGAATGAAGCCGAGGGATTCGGGGATGTCCGTCTGAATGGTGACCTTGGCTTCCGGTCCGCCGGGCACGGCTGCAAGTTGCGGATCGTCGGCAATTTTCGAGAGGCTGTCCAAGCTCGCTTCCAGTTCGCTCGTGTAGCCCATGACGTTGACCAGCGGCGCCCGCAAATCATGGCTGACGATATACGCGAACCGTTGAATCTCCTCGTTGGCGCGTTTCAGGTCCGCCGTCCGCTCCTTGACGCGCTCTTCGAGCCCGACGTTCATCGTTTCCATTTCCTGGCGCGCCGATACCAGGTCCCTTGTGTATTTGACGATCGTCGCAACGGCGCCGAGCGCGGCGAGCAGAATGATCAGCACCGCCCCCATTGCAACTTGACGCGCAAGCGACGCAGTCGTGCGTTGCTGGTCGACGGCGCGATGCAGCACACTGTCGACTTTGCTCGTCAGCTCGCCGACAAGCAGACGGACACGATCCATCAGCGCCTTGCCGGTATCGCCATTGACGACGGCAAGCGCTTCCGTCGATTTTCCGTTTTTCTTCAGCTCGACCGTTCGCGCCAATTCGCTCAGCTTCGTGTCGATCGCTGTGTGAATCTGATCGATGAAAGGCTTGTCCGAAGCATCATTTCGAAATGCCGAATCCACCGCCGCCGTGCGCTTCGCCACGTTGTCGCTCGCGGTTTGGTAGGGCTCCAAATAGCGGCTCTCGCCCGTCAGCAAATAACCGCGCTGACCCGTCTCGGCATCGAGAACGGTTGCAAGGAGATTTGACAGCGCGCCCAATTTCTCGCGCGACTGAAGCACGTCGTCGGATGCCGATTGCGTTTTCGCAACCAGCCAGAACGATGCCGCGAGCAAAAGGATAAGGGTCAGAACCCCGGCGACTCCATAGGCATAGGTTGTGCGCAGGAGCCCTTGCGAATTATTACGCATGCTTATTGCGGATACCCGAAAACAGCGACGTTGCCCATTGGGCCGGTCTTAGCAAGGACAG
>DATLJG010000399.1:0-8797 GCA_035538995.1 Hyphomicrobium sp.
TGCGGCGGCTTGATGCGCTGCCGCTGACGGCGCGCCACCGACGTATCGCCGGTCCGTGTTTCCGTGCGGATTTTCAGGCCCATTTCCTCGATGGGCGCGAGCAGGTTGCGTTCGACGTCGGCTGCGAGGGCTTTGAGCGGCGATATGTAGAGGGTGTATAATCCGGCCCCGGTCTTCTTGCGCTTTTCGGTGCCGAGAGTGACAAGGCTCGGCAGAAATCCGGCGAGTGTTTTGCCCGCGCCGGTCGGCGCAATCAGCAGCGTCGAGCACCGTTGCTTGGCGGCTTCCAAAAGCGCCAGCTGATGCGCCCGTGGTTTCCAGCCACGGCGCACGAACCATTCCGCGATTTGAGGCGGTAGAGCTTTGCTCGGGCGCAGGAGCGAGCCCTGCTTTCTCCGTGTTTTTTTTGGCGTCGTGAGCGTCATGCTCGAATGCCGAAAGCTCTCATGTGGCAGTGTGGACAGCTCTAATCTGCGTTGAGCAAGGTGCTTGCTCAACGCGGATTAGAGCGGCAATTCCGCCCATTGTTTGGCCTTCGTTCCACGGAGTCCAGCCAAGTTCGATTGGTTCCGTCGCCGAACCTCGCGCGCCAGATGCGCTTTGATTTCGCCGATGAGTCCGGGGCCGGTGTAGACCAAGCCGCTGTACAGCTGCAGCAGCGTGGCGCCCGCTTCGATTTTTTCGAGCGCTGTCTCCGGACTGTCGATGCCGCCGATGCCGATCAACGGGACTTTGCCTTGTGTCGCTTCATAAACACGGGCCAGCATGGTGGTCGCGCGGCGAAACAGTGGCCGTCCCGAAAGCCCACCGGCCTCATGCGATTGCGGGTCTTTCAGTCCATCACGGGACAGAGTGGTATTGGAAACGGCGATGCCATCGACGGCGTGCGCGAGAAGGCGGTCGCAGACCGCTGCAATGTCTTCCAGCGCGATGTCAGGCGCGATCTTCACGATGATCGGCCGTTTCGGCTCACCCAGTTCCACGCGCCGCTGCCGGGCTTCCGTGACGCGCGACAGCAGTTCGTCGAGCGCGGCCGGTGCTTGCAAGTCGCGCAGGCCCGGCGTGTTCGGGGACGAGATATTGACCGTGAAGTAGCTGGCGACTTGGTTGAAGGTTTCGATGCCAGTCACATAGTCGCCGGTGCGATCGGCGCTGTCTTTGTTGGCGCCAATGTTGACTCCGACGATGCCGCCGCGATCCTTTCGTGCTTCGAGACGTTTCAGAGCGGCGGCATGTCCGCCGTTGTTGAAGCCGAGCCGATTGATCAATCCGCGCTCTTCGATCAGACGGAATAGGCGCGGCTGCGGATTGCCAGGCTGCGGACGCGGCGTCACGGTTCCGATTTCCGCAAAGCCGCAGCCCATCGCCAGCAGGGCGTCGGGGACGCGGCCGTCCTTGTCGTAGCCTGCGGCAATGCCTATCGGATTGGGGAAATCGAGACCGAAAACCGTCTGTTTCAGCACCGCATCGTCGGTTCCAAACTGACGTGGGTGAACGCCGAGTTCGAGCGCCCTGAGCGTCGCCTCATGCGCGCTTTCGGGGTCCAGTGCAAAAAAAGCGGGGCGCGTCAGACGGTATATGGTATTCAGCATACGAACCATTCATCTTGCAGGACAGGGACGCCGTCAGCGGGCAACGTCAAAGAGCGCTGCCATAGCGCTTTCGACGTGGGCAGTTTGCCATAGAGATGTGGAAATAGATCCCCGCCTCGCGACGTTTCCCATTTGAGCCCGGGCTTAATCGCATCCTCTTCAAAGGCAATGAGAAGAAGATCCGTTTGGCCTCTGAAATGCTTTTCCAAAGTTCCCTTAAGCTGTGTCTTTGAGGACAGGTGAATGAAGCCATCCCGAAGGTCGTCCGAAGATCCTGAAAAGTGTCCAATTGCGGTTGCTTTATGCCAGTCTGCCGCGTTCGCGACTTTGTAGATGATCTGTTTCATTCAACTGTCTGTGGTTTTGCGCCGCGTCTCTTCTGGGCATCTCTGGTTTGCCAAACGCCTGTGGCGCTTGCACGGGAACGTTGCTATCACGACTAGCTGTCTGCACAACTAGGAACAGGCGTGGGGACGACAGGTGGACGCGCAGGACGGACCTCCGGCCACCGCATGCGGCGCGTGAAGAGGTCGAAGTCTCGGTGTATCCAACAGCATCTCTCAGTATTTCCCAGCTCCTTTCCAAACCCTATCTGCTGAACATTCCTGTTTTTCAGCGTCCTTATTCATGGGGGCGGGAACAGGCCGAGCAATTGCTCGACGACTTGATGGAAGCTGCGGGCCTCGGTCTCGATGGTGCCGCCGACCCCGATTATTTTCTCGGTGCGGTCGTGCTGATGGATGCTCCGGGAATGGAGACGACGAAGCTCACGCCGAAGATGACGCAACGGGAGTTCGAGGTCATCGATGGCCAGCAGCGGCTGGTTACGCTGATGACGCTGTTTGCCGTATTGCGCGATCTGGAGCCCGATCCCCGAACATCGGTCGCAAAGCACGTGCAGAAAATGCTGATTGCCCGGCAGGGTTCGAGGTTTTTCAGCAAGGAACGCTTCCGGCTGCATTTGGGCGGCCGCGAACGAGCGACATTTGAAGAGACTATTCTGCAACCCGGCAGCACGGCGCTTCCGCTCGAAGCCGCGTCTGTCCCGGAGGCCACACTGCTTGATGTGCGCGACCGGTTTCGCAGCATATTGGAAGCATTGCCCGCCAGCGCGCGCAAAAGCCTTGCGGATTTCGTCGCCACGCGCTGCTACGTCGTCGTTATTGTCGGTACCGACATCGATCGATCGCATCAGATGTTCGTCGTTCTGAACGAACGCGGCAAGAAACTACAGCGCCACGATATTATGAAGTCGGACATTCTGAGCCGCTTGAGCACGGGTGATATCGGCTGGGCCGGGCGCATGTGGGACGACATGAGCTTGGCGCTGGGCGATGATTTCGAGGGGTTCTTCGGGCACCTCAGGTCCATATTCGGTTATGGCCGATATCCGATTGTCTCCGGCGTCCGCAGGGTCATTCGCGACTCCGGGGGATCGGAAGCGTTTTTCAAGGACGTGTTCCTGCCTTACGCGAAGGCTTACGCGCTGATCCGGCAGGGCGGCGAGGGCGTGCTTCCCGGCGATATGCCGAGACTCCTCGGCTACCTCAACCGGCTTCCCGATTCAGATTGGGCGCCGGCCGCTATTCTGGCGCTCAAGGGATGGCAACAGAATCCCGATCGGGCGGCATTTCTCCTTGCCGAGATCGAGCGGCTCGCCATGTTGACCCGGTTGCTTTGCTCCGGCTCCGGCAAGCGGGCTCGCCGTTTCGCGGACCTCATCAAGGCGATGCGTTCCGATGAGCCGATCGATATAACCCATCCGATTCTGCAAATGACGCGCGATGAACTGCGCAGCATCGCATTTCATCTCCGGGATTTGCACAAGCGTAACGCCAAGGTCTGTCGCCTGCTGCTACTGCGGATGAGCGACGAGATGGGTGATACGTCACTGCGCATCGACCCCGATCTCTACACGATCGAGCATGTGATGCCGCAGAGGCCGTCGGCTTCGAGCACGTGGCGGCAAAGCATTCCGAGCGCGGAGGAACGTGCCGAACTCGTCGATTGTCTCGGCAATCTCGTGCTTATCACGCAACAGGAAAACGATAAGGCGCGAAACGCTTCGTGGGCCGAGAAGAGGGAGATTTACGGCAAGACGGCCAGCGATGCCGCACCGTTACTTGCCATCACCCGCGATGTGCTCGATCAGCGGGAGTGGCGGCGCCCGGAAATCGAAGCGCGCGAGCAACGCCTGATCGGGCTTATTGAAAAGCTCTATCGCATCGATATCAAATCGCAGCGGCCGGCTTCGCGGATGGGCGCTGAGCAGCGGGAGCCGGTAAATCCGCTCTCTCGTTCCGCTTAGGACCGGCGGCCTGCTTACGCCGAGGCGAGGGCGCCACTCAACGCTTTGCCGATGAGCGTGCGCGTTTCCGGAATACCGTAAAGCGCGACGAATGTGCCGAGTCGCGGTCCGCGCTGCTGGCCAAGCAGAATTTCGTAGATCGCCTGGAACCAGTCGAGCTTGACGCCGGGGCCGCCGCTGGGGCTGACCTTCGCCGGGTCCTGGTAGCGGGGAATGGCGCGGCCGACATCGAGCAGCGCGTTTTGAATTTTGTCGCCGTCTGCATCCGCGGGAAGCGCGGCCAACGCGGCATCGAGGTTTTTCAGTGCGCTCTGTTCGACATCGTCGGGCGCGCGGAATTTCTTCGTCGGCTTAACGAAATCCTCGTAGTAGCGAATTGCGTAGCCCGACAGGCGATCGAGAATCGGATTGTTCTCGGGTGTAGCGCCCGGCGCGTAACGGCGAAGGAAGCCCCATAGGACATCCTTGCTGTTCGCGTGCGATACCGACACGAGATTGAGCAGTAGCCCAAACGTAATCGGCAGTTCGGGCTGCGGGGGCGCTCCGGAATGGATGTGCCACACCGGGTTGTCGAGCTGCTGTTTTCCCGCCTGTGACGGATATGCCGATAAGAACTGCAGGTATTCGTCAACGGCGCGTGGAATGACGTCGAAGTACAGTTTCTTGGCGCTCTTCGGCTTCTGAAACATGAAAAGCGACAGGCTCTCGGGCGAAGCGTAGGTCAGCCAGTCTTCGATGGTCAGGCCGTTGCCGCGGGACTTTGAAATCTTCTCGCCATTCTGATCGAGAAACAGCTCGTAATTAAAGCCTTCGGGTGGTGTGCCGCCGAGCGCTTTGCAGACTTTCGACGACAGCATCACGCTATCGATCAGGTCCTTGCCCGCCATCTCATAATCGATGCCAAGAGCGGTCCAGCGCATGGCCCAGTCGGCCTTCCACTGGCATTTGACGCGACCGCCGGTGACAGGCGTTTCGATCTTTTCGCCAGTGTCAGGATCGATGTAGGTGACCGTTCCGGCATTGACGTCGCGAGCGACCATCGGGACCTGCAGCACGCGCCCCGTCCGCTGGCAAACGGGGAGGAACGGCGAATAGGTCGCCTGACGCTCCGATCCGAGAGTCGGCAGGATGATGTCCATGACCTTGTCGTAGACGGCGAGCATCTTCAGCAGCGTCGCGTCGAACATGCCGGACTTGTAGCAATCCGTTGCCGAGAAGAATTCGTATTCGAAGCCGAAGCGATCAAGGAAATCGCGCAGCATCGCATTGTTGTGGTGCGCGAAACTTTCGTACTTTCCGAAGGGATCGGGCACGCGCGTGAGAGGTTCTTCCAGGTGCTGCTGCAGCATGTCCTGGTTCGGCACGTTGGTCGGGACTTTGCGAAGCCCGTCCATGTCGTCGGAGAAGCAGATGAGGCGCGTTTTGCGCTTGCCGTCCGTCAATAGCTCGAAGGCGCGCCGAACCATCGTCGTCCGTGCGACCTCGCCGAAAGTGCCGATGTGAGGCAGCCCAGATGGCCCGTAGCCCGTCTCGAACAGCACGGTTTTCTCAGCCCCGCCCGGAAGGCGTTCGAGGCGCTTGATGAGCCGGCGCGCTTCTTCAAACGGCCAGGCCTTGGATTCAAGGCTGGCGGCGGCTTGCTCGGGCGTGATGGCGAGAGAGATCATTGGGGACCGATTACAATTTGAGGTTTGCCGGGTAGGCCGGGCGTCCCGTCGGTGAACGAAATTCCGTGGCGGCACCGTAGGTTGGGCTCGTGGAGGCGTCAACGCGGCTGTGGGAGGTCCGCAATAAATGCCGCAACCGCATCGGCGACATCCGCAAGATTGCCTTTGCGCGTGAAGCCGGATCGCCCGCGCGGGCCGAAGTCGTGATCGCCATCTCCGATCCATCGAAAGCCAATGGCTGGCGGCAGCGAGAGAGCTTCCACTTCGGCACGGCTGCCGAACGGGTCGCGCTCACCCTGAACGATGAGCGCCGGACAACTCAGCACTTCCAAATGGGCGGTGCGGAGTTTTTCCGGTGTGTTGGGTGGATGAAACGGATAGCCCAGGCAGACCAGCCCGTCGATCTCGCGGGTTTTATAAAGATCGTCGGCGACAAGGCTCGCTACGCGCCCGCCCATCGACTTGCCGCCGATGACGAGTTTTGCGCCGCTTGCCCGTTTGGCGAGCGATCGAACGACATCACGATATTCGGGTATTAGCGTTTCGGCTTTCGGCGGTGGCCGCCGTGATCCGCCCGTGCGCCGCGTGGCCATGTATGCGAACTCGAAGGCCGTTACAGCGATGCCGCGCGCGACGAGCAAAGGCGTGATCGTTTCGAAAAACGGCGAGTTGATCCCGGCTCCGGCGCCGTGGGCCAGGAGGAGACGACATTCGGCGTTCGCCGGACCGGCTTCGGTGATGACTGTCAGGGTGATGTCCTATTTGCTGATCGAGCGGGCGATGTTGGGCAGCAGAGTCATACCTGAACGGCGTTGTGCACTGTTCGATAGAAGATCTTCACGGAGCCGGCGCCTGTGTTCGTTGATCCGCAGTCCCGATCAGAACGCGATATTACGGGCTTTTTAGCCACGTCAACGACACCTTGGAATCGGCGGGATTTGAGAGGGTCTGATTTTTGCCCGACTATGGAGTATAAGGGGGCGGACACCTTAGGCAATTGCGGGATCGTAATGAAAGCCGGCAGGCTATCCGCGGTGGTTTTTGTGCTGGGCTTGGCCGGGTTCGTTCCAGTCGGGTCCGCTATCCTGTCGCCGGTTGCCTTCGCTGATTCAGGAGCCGAGGCGAGCGCTGCGGCGAAGTCAGCCTCGCCTTCGGATTCCAACGAAACAGCACAATCCGCTGACAGCGGGCTGCCCGATTTCGCAGCCGGTAATCGCAAGCTCAAACTGGCGGCCGAGGACGCCAATGCGTCGTCGGAGCCTGATGATGAGCCGGCCGCGGAAACGGCGGATCCCAAGAACGCTGCCGGTTCGGACCGGCGGACCGTCACGATCACGACCGAGCCGATCCTTGGAAACGGCACGACCGAAACATCGAGTGTGAAATCGAAAAGCGGCTTGCCCAAATGGCCGCAATTCTTCGGTGCGAAGAAGCTATTCGGCGAAGCCAAAAAACCGGCTCCGCTCGCCTCTCGCGCCATAGGCTATTATTCGCGCGGGTGTCTTTCCGGCGCAGTCCCGCTTCCGATCGATGGTCCGGCGTGGCAAGAAATGCGTCTTTCGCGCAATCGCAACTGGGGCCATCCCGAGCTGATCGCGCTCATCGAGCGGTTCGCCAAAGAGGCGCAAAGCGCCGGTGACTGGCCGGGTCTTCTTGTCGGCGACATTGCTCAGCCGCGCGGTGGGCCGATGGCATCGGGACACGCCAGCCATCAGGTTGGCCTGGATGCCGATATTTGGCTGACGCCCATGCCGAAGCGGCGTCTCACACGCAAGGAACGCGAGACACTGAACGCGACCTCGATGCTGGATAAGACGGGGCTTGCCGTTAATCCGAAGGTCTTCACAGGCAAGCAGGTCGCGCTCATCAAGCGGGCGGCCTCGTATCCCGAGGTCGAGCGGATTTTCGTGCATCCGGCGATCAAGAAAGCGCTGTGCGAGGCCGCCGGCACCGATCGTAAATGGCTCGGCAAAGTGCGGCCGTACTATGGGCATTACTACCACTTCCATGTGCGCATCAAATGCCCGGCCGGTTTTGCGGGATGTAAGTCTCAGGTTCCACCGACGGGCGACGATGGCTGCGGAAAAGAGGTCGATAAGTGGTTGGCGCGCGTGATCCCTGCCAAGGAGGGGACGAAGCCGCCGGTCGCCGGTCCGCCGACCATCAGCATCAAGCCGCCGAAGCCGCCGGTGATGATGGCGGATCTGCCGCCCGAATGCCGCTCGGTGCTGGCGGCAGAACCCAATCCGGTCTCGATTCCCAGCAGGGCCTTGATGACTAAAACCGCCGTGCATCACGCTCTCGCCAAGGCCGCCGAAGCCCGAGCAGCCTTCGCGAAGGCCGCTGGCATCGCGACGGTGCCTGCGAAAGCGTCGGCGTTGCATCCGGCTTTACGTCCACATTTGCGCAAGAAAACAAACACCGCCGAGAAGAAGTGATCTTCCCGGCGGGTCGTTGTTCGTATCGGTCGGCGTGGACGGCGACGATCAGGCGCCTGCCGGCCCAGGGCACGTGACACCGGTGCCCGCGAGCCCGCAATATCCGTGCGGAACCTTCGCCAAATACTGCTGGTGATACTCTTCGGCCAGATAGACCGGTCCGGCGCTTTTGATCTCGGTTGTGATCGGCCCGTACCCTTGCGCCGCGATGGCGTCGGCATAAGCCCGTTCGGATGCTTTCGCCGCCGAGAGTTGCGCGGGCGTCGTCGTGTAGATGGCCGAGCGGTATTGCGTGCCGACGTCATTGCCTTGACGGAAGCCTTGCGTCGGATCGTGGGCCTCCCAGAACGTCTTCAACAGACGCTCGTAAGAAATGACCTTCGGATCGAACACAACGACCACGGCTTCGGTATGACCCGTATGGCCTGAGCAGACTTGTTCGTACGTCGGATTCTCGGTGAAGCCGCCCGCATAGCCGACAGCCGTAATCCAGATGCCATCGCCGAGTTGCCAAAAAAGCCGTTCGGCTCCCCAGAAGCAGCCGAGCGCGAAAATCGCGACCTCGAGGCCATCGGGATAGGGGCCATGCAGTGGGCGCGAAAACACATAGTGTTCGGCGGTCGCGGGGAGAATGCTTGTGCTCCGCCCGGTGAGTGCGGTGTCCGGGGTCGGCATGGGAGCGCTACGCTTAGCGAACATGGATTTGCTCCTTTTTGTTATGCAACCCAGTATACGTCGCCGAAGGCCCAAACGTTGCGGGCGCTCAGTAATCGTTGGCGAAGATGCGCACGC
>DATLJG010000400.1:0-2883 GCA_035538995.1 Hyphomicrobium sp.
GAAACCTTCGCCGTCTCGCTCGATGGAACCGGTGAAATCGCCGCGTTCATTTCTGGCGATCGTGTCGTCGAGGCGATGAGCCGTTTGGCGGCGGTATTTCTGGAACTCCGCGTCAGCGACCCCGCGATCGCTCGTATGAGAGACGCCGTTGCGCGTCGTGGCAGTGTCACGATCTTTGCGGCGGCAGGGCTGGAATCCAGAGCGATTGTCGATGCAGGACGCAATAGCTCCTCGCCGCCCGTAGGACCGCTGATGCATGCAGGTCGGGTCTTCGCTTTCGGTGTTGGATTGCCATTCGGCCGGATCGAAGCGCCGCAATTAGAGGCGATCGCCGGCCTCGCATCCGAAACGGCTATAGCCTCGGCGCGCACGAGTCCGCAGCGCGTTCTGGTCTTCCCGGTTGAACAGGAGCGGGACGCCGATTGCATCGCGCGGGAGGCGAAACGACAGGGTTTAATCACCGAGATTGGCGATTTGCGGCTGGTGTTCGACGTTTGCCCAGGGGCTCCCGCTTGCCCGAACGCGACGACGGACACCCGGCACGACGCCCGCCGTATCGCCGAGGCCGTTCAAGGACAACTTTCATTTTCGGCACTGCACGTTTCAGGATGCGAAAAAGGATGTGCCCGGCGCGGTATCGCGGCCTTGACGCTTGTGGCGCGTGATGGCCATTACGACCTGATCGCCAATGGCGGCCCTGATGGACCAGTCAGTCTATCGAGGATCACCCCAGCCGAAATCGACGCCGCCGTCGCACGTTTCATTGTTGAGCACACTTCATGAAGACCCAAGACTACATTCGCGATGGAGCGGCCATCTACGCCCGCTCATTTGCGATCATTCGTGCCGAAGCCGACCTTGCGGGCTATACGTCGGAAGAGGAACGTGTTGCCGTCCGCATCATTCATGCCTGCGGCATGGTCGATATCGTGCGTGACCTTGTCATGTCATCGAACTTCGCAGCGTCTGCGACGGCAGCGCTCAAGAACGGCGCGCCAATCCTCTGCGATGCGATGATGGTCGCGGACGGCGTGACTCGCGCGCGTTTGCCTGCGAAAAATGACGTCATATGCACCTTGCGCGATCCGCGCGTGCCGCAAATCGCCAGCGACATTGGCAACACCCGCACGGCCGCCGCGATGGAGCTGTGGCGTCCGCATCTCTCCGGTGCGCTCGTCGTCGTCGGCAACGCGCCAACCGCGCTTTTCCGCTTGCTGGAAATGCTTGATGAGGGCGCGCCGAAGCCGGCTGCGGTCATCGGCATGCCGGTCGGATTCGTCGGCGCGGCAGAATCGAAGGACGCATTGGCAGCCGATGGACGTCTGCCATTCGCAATCATCAAAGGGCGCAAAGGTGGTAGCGCGATGGCCGCTGCTGCCGTCAACGCACTCGCAAGCGAGGCCGAATGACGGCCAACAAGAGCGGCACACTCTATGGGGTCGGGCTCGGACCGGGAGACCCCGACCTGGTGACGATCAAGGCGGCGCGCGTGCTGCAAACGGCGGCGGTCTTCGCGCACTTTCGCAAGAAGGGACGCTCCGGCCATGCACGCACGATCGCGGAAGCGCATCTGAACGGTGCCGCAACCGAAGCCGCGTTCGAATATCCCGTGACCACCGAGATCGATTTTCGCGACGACGCCTACGTCAGCGCCATCCGAGATTTTTATGCGCAGAGTGCGAAAGCGATCATGCAGCATCTCGAACTGGGGCGCGACGTTGCCCTGCTCTGTGAGGGCGATCCGTTTTTCTACGGATCGTTTCTGCACATGTACGATCGCGTAAAGGAATTCTTCCCCGTCCGGGTCATTCCCGGCATCACCGGCATGTCCGGCTGCTGGACGGCGGCAGCGGCGCCGATCACATACGGCGACGACGTGCTGATGGTCCTTCCCGGAACCTTGGATCGCACGACCCTGACGACCCGGCTCAAGGACGCCGATGCGGCGGTGATTATGAAAGTCGGGCACAACCTTCCGAAGATTAAAGCGGCATTGAACGATGCAGGCCGGTCCGCCGACGCGATCTACGTCGAGCGGGGCACCATGCAGGGCGAGCGCGTCGTGCCGCTTTCAAGCCTTGAGGATGGCGCGGTGCCGTACTTCTCCATCATTTTGCTACCCGGCGGGCGAGGACGTCGCATCGCATGAGCGGGCATCTCACCATTATTGGGCTCGGCCCCGGACCGTCCCAATGGATGACACCGGCTGCTGCCGACGCGGTTGCCGATGCGGACATCGTGCTCGGCTATGTGCCTTATCTCGCGCGATTGACGCCGCGCGACGGTCAAGTCTTCGAAGCCTCGGACAATCGTGAGGAACTGGCACGCGCCACGCGGGCGCTGGAACTTGCGGCTGGTGGCAAACGCATCGTGATGGTGTCCGGTGGCGATCCGGGTGTTTTCGCGATGGCCGCTGCGGTCTTCGAAGCCATCGAAGAAAATCCCGCGTTGGCGAACGGAATTGACGTCCGTGTCGAGCCGGGCGTCACGGCGATGCTCGCCGCGGCGTCTCGCATAGGTGCCCCGCTGGGACACGACTTCTGCGCCATTTCGCTCTCCGACAATCTGAAGCCGTGGGCCATCATCGAGAAGCGCCTGCGCCTGGCGGCAGAAGCCGATTTCGTTATTACGCTGTATAATCCCGCATCCAAGGCGCGGCCCGATCAAATCCGCGAAGCATTTCGCGTTCTGAGTTCCGTTCGCGGACCGGAAACGATCGTTGTCTTTGCGCGCGCCGTCGGTCGCGCCGACGAATCCATCGAGGTCACGACGCTTTCCGATGCGCCGAATGCCGTTTGCGATATGCGCACGCTCGTGATCATTGGATCAAGCGCGACACGCCGCGTTCAAGGCAACGCGGGACGCACATGGATCTATACGCCA
>DATLJG010000401.1:0-2645 GCA_035538995.1 Hyphomicrobium sp.
ACCGATGCCGCCCGAAGCAATCCCGTCCCCGGGAACCGACGCCGCGCAAAAACTTCCGCCCAGCACCTCCGGCGAGGAATCGGATTCAGATCTGCAGGAGGAGACGGCGCAAGCCCCCGTCAAATCGCAGCAGAACCACGCAAACCATGTGCGCCGCGCCGCGACGAAACGCTGGATATCGCGGATGCATCGCGATCGCTGTCCGTCGTCCGGACGCCGGATTACTCCGCCCGGCTATTACAGGGTTCAGAGCGGCGACAGTCTGTGGCGGATTTCGCGGCGGCATTATCGGGCGGGCGCACGCTATCGCCGGATCTATCGCGCCAATCGATCGCGGATTCGCGATCCGGACCTCATTTATCCATGCCAGATGATCTACGTGCCGCGCCGCCACTGATGGACATTCGCGGTCACTAACTCTATTTCAACGCGATGCAAACACCACCTCCAAGCGGCGCTGCCGGACGCGGCGGGCTTTTGGCGCGCTTTACGCCGTCGAGCGAGACGAGCCGCGTCATGCGCGCCCTGTGGCCGTACGTCTGGCCGCACAATCGGCCCGACTTGCAGCGCACCGTTATCTGGTCGCTGGTTCTGATCGTCATTGCCAAGGCGGTGACGGTCGGCGTGCCGTTCACGCTCAAGTGGGCAACCGACGCGCTCGTCGCCGCAACCGGCGGCAATGTGCCCGCCAGTCAAACGCTGCCTTGGCTGATCGGCGCGCCGGTGCTCGCCAGCATCTTCTATGGCTTGGCGCGCATCGTGATGTCGCTGCTCGTGCAAGTTCGCGAGGGCATGTTCGCGCGCGTCGCGATGCACGCCGTCAGAACGCTGGCGCTGGCGACGTTCGAGCACATGCATCGGCTGTCGCTGAGATTTCATCTTGAGCGCAAAACCGGCGGCCTGACGCGCGTTCTCGAACGCGGCCGGGCGGGCATCGAAAACATCAGCCGCATGGCGCTGATGACGCTGATCCCGACGATCGTCGAGTTTCTGATGATCATCGTCGTCTGCGCCGTCGAATTCGACTGGCGCTATATCGCCACCATCGTCGGAATGATCGTCTGCTATCTCTGGTTCACGGTCCGCGCCACCGACTGGCGGCTGCAGATCCGCCGCGCCATGAACGAAAGCGATACCGACGCCAACACCAAGGCTGTCGATAGCCTGCTGAACTACGAGACCGTCAAATACTTCGGCGCCGAGCAGCGGGAAGCAGAACGCTACGACAAGTCGATGGCGCTCTACGAGAAGGCCAGCATTAAAACGTATACGTCGCTTGCCGTCCTGAACTCGGGTCAGGCGATCATCTTCACCGTCGCCTTGACGATCTGTCTGGTGATGGCGGCGAACGACGTGCTCGCCGGTACTTCGACCGTCGGCCGCTTCGCGATGGTCAACCTGCTGATGCTGCAACTTTTCATGCCGTTGAACTTCATGGGCATGGTCTATCGCGAGATCAAACAGGGACTGACCGACATCGAGCGCATGATGGAAGTGCTCGATCAGAATCCCGAAGTCGCTGACCGGCCTCACGCACAGCAACTGGCCATTGACGGGGGCACGATCCGCTTCGATCACGTCGGGTTTTCCTACGATCCCGGCCGCCAGATTCTGAAGGACGTCTCGTTCGACGTGCCGGCCGGCAAGATGGTGGCGATCGTCGGTCCGTCAGGCGCCGGAAAGTCTACGGTCAGCCGGCTGATCCTGCGCTTCTACGATGTCACCAGCGGCAAGGTGACGATCGATGGCCAGGATATCCGCGACGTCACGCAGGCGTCGTTGCGCGCCGCCATCGGCGTCGTGCCGCAGGACACGGTGCTGTTCAACGACACGATCTTTTACAACATCAAATACGGCCGCGCCGATGCGACGGACGAGGAAGTGTTCGCCGCCGCCAGGATGGCGCAGATCGACGAGTTCGTGAAAACGCTCCCCGACGGCTACGATACGATGGTCGGCGAACGGGGCTTGAAACTTTCCGGCGGCGAGAAGCAGCGCGTCGCGATCGCGCGCACCATTCTGAAGGCGCCGCCGATCCTCATCCTCGACGAAGCGACGAGTGCGCTCGATAGTCATACCGAGAAGGAAATTCAGGACGCGCTGGATCGCGTTTCGAAGGACCGGACGACGGTCGTCATCGCGCATCGCCTTTCGACGATCATCCACGCCGATACGATCCTTGTGCTTGAAGCGGGCCGCGTCGTCGAGCAGGGCACGCATGCTGAACTCATCGCGAAAAACGGACTCTATGCAAGTCTGTGGGCGCGTCAGCGGCAGGCGGAGAAGGCGCGCGAGGAACTGGCGCATGCCTTGGAGGAGGCGGGTGAAAGCAAGCGCGCGGTCGACGCGGCGCTGTTTGAGACTGAGCCGAACTGACCCCGAGACAGGGGTCGGGAAAACCTGTCCCGGGGTCGATGCGAGTTCCGGCGCGTGTCCCCCCAAGGGCGGCGCAGCGGAACTCGGTTCCGTTACGGAGTGACCTTCGCAACCTCCGCGTCGAGTCTCTTCTTCGCCAGGCCCGTGGCCGAGAACGCCTTTATCGTGTCGAGGTTGACCGGCTTGCCGACCTGCACCAGCGCCACCATGCCCATGCCGTAGTGCGGCAGGCATTTGAAGACGTAGAGCCCTTCCTTTTCGGCCTTGAA
>DATLJG010000402.1:0-2059 GCA_035538995.1 Hyphomicrobium sp.
AGCAAATCCCGCTCCGTGCCGCCTTGAAAGACTTTGCAGAGAAACACCCCGCCCGGCTCCAGGACGTCGGCGGCGAATGCGGCGGCCGTCTCGGCAAGCCCCATGATCCGCAAGTGGTCGGTCTTCGCGTGCCCGATGGTCGGAGCAGCCATATCGGAGAGCACGACATCGGCGCGCCCATCGCGTAAACGCGATTTCAGCAGATCCTCCGCATCCGGGTCGGTGAAATCCATCTCAATGATTTCGACGCCGGGAAGCGGCTCGAAGCTCAGATAATCGATGGCGACGACTTGCCCTTTGCCACCATCGGCCTTGACGCGCTCGGCCGCGATTTGCGACCAGCCGCCGGGAGCCGCCCCGAGATCGATGACCCGTTGCCCGGGCTTCAAGAAGTTGTAGCGCGTATCGATTTCGCGCAGCTTGAAAGCCGCACGCGATCGCAAACCCTCCCGCTTGGACGCCGCGACGTAGGGATCATTCAGCTGTCGTTCGAGCCAGCGTGCCGAGGACACCGATCGCTTGTTCGCGGTCTTGACCGCCGTATGAAGCTGACGTTGACCGCCGCTCAGACTGCTTCGACCACCTTTGCCACCGCCACTTTTGTTATTCGTCACGGTGCATATCCATTGCTCGATCGCCGGGAACGGCCGCGCCTTCGACGTCCCGTTCGCCAGACGCCATCTTCCATCATCAGACGCATTAAGATTCCTTCCCGCAACCCACGATCGGCAACACGCAACCGCTCCGCCGGCCAGAGCTTTAATATGGCATCGAGGATCGCGCATCCCGCCAGCACGAGATCAGCTCTCTCCTGACCGATGCACGGCTCCAAAACACGATCCTCATAGCTGAGCCCCAGAAGCCGCGACGTGACGTCATCGATTTCGGACGTGCTCAGCCAGATACCATCGACCCGTTTCCGGTCATATCGCTCAAGACCAAGCAAAACGCCGGCGATCGTCGTCACCGTCCCGGACGTCCCGAGAAAATGCACGCGCCGTCCGGCGAGCCGTTCGCGAAACCGGTGTTTGGCTTCGAACGGCGCCAGCATCTCGGCGACGGCATTCGACATCGCGCTAAAGCTCGCCGGAGTGACGGCGTGTCCATCGAACCGCTCGGCCAGCGTCACGACTCCGACCGGCAGCGACTCCCAGGCGACGATGGCGTCGTTGACGTCGGTACGCCCTGCCAGCACGTCGCGCCGCGAGCCCAATCGCGTCATATCCAGCCAAACGATCTCGGACGATCCGCCGCCGATATCGAAAACCAGAACGAATTCCGCTTCCGGATCGACGAGAGTTGCACAACCCGCAACGGCAAGACGCGCCTCGATTTCAGGGGTGAGTACTTCGAGCTCGAGCCCGAAATTTTCCCGAACCTTGGCAACGAACGATTGTCCGTTCTCGGCAACGCGGCACGCCTGCGTCGCAACCATCCGGGCGCGCGCGACGCGATGGCGCTGCATCTTTCCCGCACACACCTTGAGCGCATCCATCGTGCGGCTCATCGCGTGATCGGACAGACGGCCTGTCTGGCTGACGCCTTCACCCAACCGAATGATGCGCGAGAAGGCATCCACGACACGGAAACCGCGACGCGACGGACGCGCCAGCAGCAAGCGGCAATTGTTTGTTCCGAGATCAAGCGCCCCGTAGATGGGCTCGCCGAAGGTTCCGGCATCGGTTTTCGAAGCGTTGCGATAAGAGGCTCGCGAGAATCCCCCTCCGGATCGCTCGGATTTCACACTGTGCGGTATGACAGCACCATCGCCGGCACTGTTTTGCCGGGCGTGCTGTCCGTGTTGGCCGTTGATGCGCGGAGTTTGCGGCAATGCCGCCGTATTGGGCGTTGTGTCGTCGCGTTTTGGCGGCCGTTCGCCGCCCTTTGGTGCGTCAGGACCTGAATCAGCAGGCTTCAAATTGTCTCTCCAGGACCTGGTATGACAGCGGCGTGCCGCAGCCGCCGTGCTCTTCAGGCCGATGATCTGGACCTCGGTTGCCGTGAGTGTATCAGGTCACGATCCGGCGTAAAGCGGGCACAAGAATGTTCGCGTTTTGAA
>DATLJG010000403.1:0-6427 GCA_035538995.1 Hyphomicrobium sp.
TCGACGGCTGGCTGATCGAAAGGATCGACGCCGAGCAGGCGGCCCGCGAGAATCGTCTCGATCATAAAGTGCATCAGCAGCGCGCCGAGCGCTTTTTCATCGAGTTTTGCAAGGTCGATTGTGCGCACCGGACGTCCGGCCCGGGCCAGCGCCTCGGGCACCGCATGCGCTTGAGCCGCAACGATATCGCCGATGGTGTGGCCGCCGAGCATATCGGCGCCAGCGAGCTTCGCGAGGCTCGGATCGACCTTCGGGCCGACGCCCTGGCTCGCGACGCGGAGAATTGTCAGGTAGTGCTCGCGCGGACCGTCCATGAACAGCTGTAACTGGCTGTGCTGATCGAGCGGACCGAGCGCCCCGATCGGCGTTGTCCCCTCGCCGCCCTTGCCAAGGCTTTCCGCCCAAAGCTGCACGAACCAGGCGGCCATGCGACCGAGGCGATCCGCATACGGCATCATGACGAGCGTTTTGATGCCTTTGTCTTTTGAAAGCGCGACGGCCATCGCGGCGCCGACGGCGGGCGCGAAGTCTTCCGGCTTATTTGCGGCGAGCAGTGCGTCGATCACCGACTTGGCGCCGGCGCGAATGGCGCGTACGTCGAGACCACGGGCGATCGCGGGCATCAATCCGACGTTCGTCAGACAGGAGAAACGCCCGCCAATGCCGGTATGATGTTCAAGCATCGGAATGTTGAATTTCGCAAACAGCGTGCGAAGGCCATTCGTCTTGCCGGGCTTGTCCGGCTCGGTGATGCCGAGAAAAAGTTTAGGAATTTGCGCTTCGAGACCGGCGGTCTTGACCGCGGTCAACGTCGCGATTGCCTGCGCCAGCGTCTCGGCCGTGCCGCCGGATTTCGACGTCACGATGAACCGCGTTTCGGCAAGATCGAGCGTGTTCAACACGCCTTGGAGCGTTTCGCCGTCAAGGTTGTCATAGAAGCGCGTGCGCGGCCGCGACTTCTGACCTTCCGTCGCAACGCCCGGAATTTTCCATCCAGCGATTTGCGCCAGTGTTTGGCCGCCGAGGCTCGACCCGCCGGTGCCGAAGAATACGAGCGTCTGCGCGCCTTCGCTCAAGCGCGCCAGCGCCGCTTCGGCATCGTCGATGTCGGCGGTGTCTTCAGCGATACGCAGCAGCGCCAAGCGATTGTTGCGATAGTCGTCCTGCAGCGTTTTGACGTGCGGAGCTATACGCGACAGCCAAGACGCATATGCCGATTGCGATAGGCCATGATCGCCAATCGCTGTATCGAAACATCCGTCGATATTTTGCTGAAATTGATTTTGGTGATGGTGCTGCCCGTCTTGCATGGCGTTAGTAACGCTCCTCGCTGAAACGGGTTCCGGCGTAGCCGATTTCGAAGCTGCGGCCAAGTGGACCTGGCCGCAGGCGATTTATCTTGAAACTGGCGCGTTCTCAGCCGCGCGTCGGGGATGCGGAAACGGGACGGAGTGCAGCCGGGGTCGCGGACTTCATGCCGGCAGGCTGGCCGACAACGGTCACGATGAGATTTTCCGGCTTCAACAGACGCGCCGCGACGCGCTTGGCATCGGCGAGCGTGACGGCTTCGATCATCTTATTCCGGTTCTCGACGTAATCCGGACCAAAGCCTTCCTGCATCAACCCCAAGAGCTGCGAGGCAATCTTCGAATTGGTATCGAAGCGCAACGCATATGATCCCGTGAGGTAGGATTTGGCGGCTTCGAGGTCGGCTTCGGTCGGTCCGTTCTCGGCCATCTTTTTCATTTCCTTGCGGATGATATCGAGGCTTTCCGCCATCGCAGCATTCTTGGTCGCGACGCTGCCGACGAGCACCGACGTGTAACGATCAGGCTGGATGTAGGTATAGACCGAATAGGCGAGGCCGCGTTTTTCGCGAACTTCCTCCATCAGCTTGGCCGAGAAGCCGCCGCCGCCGAGGATGTGGTTGACGACAAAGGCGGTCATGAAATCGGGGTCCATGCGCGGCATGGCGCCAAGCCCAAAGACCGCCACCGACTGTGGAACGCCCATTTCTATTACTTGCTGGCTGCCACCAAGGGCGGGTTCAACCTTCGGCACCGGATACAGATCGGCTTTTGCCGGAAGACCTCCAAAGACATCATCGAGGAGCTTGCCGAGTTCGTCCGGCGTGATGTCGCCGACAGCGACGACGTTCAGGTTGTCGCGCGCAAACGTGCGCTTGTGATAATCAACGAGATCGTCGCGCGTGATCTTCGAAACGGATTCCACCGTGCCGCTTGAAGGGCGTGCATAAGGATGGCCGGCAAACGCCTGCGCGTACCACTCGCGCATCGCGACTTTGCCGGGATCTTTGTCGGCATAGATCAGATTTGCGACAAGCTGCTTGCGAATGCGTTCAACGGCGTCGGTATCGAAGCGAGGATGCTGAACCGAGAGCTTCAGAAGCTCGACGGCCTTGTCGCGATTTACCGTCAACGTCTCGAACGAGCCGTACAGCGAGTCCTTGCTGTCCTGATAGTTCATCCGCATGGAGATGTCTTCCATGCGCTCCTGATAATCCTCGGACTTCAGGTCTCCGGCGCCCTCGTCCATCATCGCCGTTATGAAGTTGGCGAGGCCGGCCCTGTCCTTCGGGTCCTGACTGTTGCCGCCGTCGAAGGCGTATCTGAGCGAGATCAGGGGAACACTGTGTTCTTCGACCAGCCATGCTTTGATGCCGCCGGGAGATTGGATTTGTTGAATTTTCATCGCTGCTGCCGGACGGCTGGAGGATAAAACAAGGACGGACGTCAACACGACCAAAGCCGCAGCAACGTTTAGACGGGCCACGGCACGAGCTACCGTAGCAATCCCGCGAGGGAGGCTCAGCATCAAAATCACCTCAGTTGGCCGTTAATCGGGGGAGACGGCGCGTCCTCGACCTGCGCGACACCGCTCTCGTCGGGGACGAGATAGCCGGTGACGGAGGCGCGGAGATTCAAATACGTGTCCGCGGCTTTCTTGACGTCGTCGGCGGTCACTTTCGAAATCGCGTTCGGCCAGTCTTCAATCTCAGCGACGGTGCGGCCAACCGCGAGGTTCCAACCGTAGCGCCGCGCCAGCGTCGCCTGGTTGTCGCTCTCGTAAACGTAGTCGGCAAGATAGCTGCGCTTGGCGCGGGCGAGTTCGTTGTCGGTGACGCCGTTTTTCACGATGTCAGCAAGAACGTCGTCGATCGCTGCTTCGACCTTCGGCAGAGGAACGCCGTCTGCCGCGACGGCATAGAGCGAGATGGTGCCTCCGTCGAGACCGGAACCGGAATAATCGCCGCCGGCGCTCGTCGCGAGCTTCGATTCGACGACGAGCTTTTTATAGATGCGGCTGGTGGTGCCGGAACCGGCGATCTTCATCAGCACGTCGAGTGCCTCGGCTTCGCCCGGCTTCGCCGTGACGTAGCTCGGCGCCAGATAGTAACGCTGCATCGAGTAATTGCCGGCACGCGGGTTCTTCAGCTCAAGGCGGCGCGCTGCGATCGCCGGCGGCTCGCTCGGACGCTTGCGCACCGTCGTGACGTCGGGATTCGCCGGAATCTTGCCGTAGGTATCTTCCGCGAGCTTCTTGACCTCGTCCGCGGTGACGTCGCCGGATACGACCAGGATGGCATTATTCGGGGCGTAATAGTGCTTGTAGAAGGTCAGCGCGTCTTCGCGGGTGAGCTGCTGCATCTCGTGATACCAGCCGATGACCGGCGTGCCGTAGGGATCGTTGAGATAGAGCGCGGCGTTCATTTGCTCATCGAGAAGCGCCGAGGGATTATTGTCGATGCGGGAGCGGCGCTCTTCGAGGATGACATCGCGTTCGGTGAGAACTTCCTTCTCGTCGAGTCGCAAGTGAACCATGCGATCCGCTTCCATCTCCATCATCTTGCCAAGGCGGTCCTTGGCGACACGCTGGAAGTAAGCGGTCGTGTCGTGGCCGGTGAAGGCGTTGTCCTGGCCGCCGAGACGGCTGACGATTTTGGAGAACTCGCCGACGGGAATTTTGTCGGTCGACTTGAACATCAGATGCTCAAGGAAATGCGCGATGCCCGACTTGCCGCGAACCTCATCGGCGGAACCGACGCGATACCACACCATGTGCGTTACGACCGGTGAGCGATGATCGGGGATGACAACGACATCCATGCCGTTGGCGAGCTTGAACTCGGTTGCCCGCGTGGCGGAATTCGTAGCGAAGGCTTCGGGTGTCAGAGCGAGCATGAAAAGCGCCAAAATGGTTAAGAAGCTGAGCCGGGTGGACGTCACAAGACGCATATGGTCGGTCCTTGAACGGTAAGCGGCATCGCAGCGCCTGCCTACCCTCTAGAGATGATATTCAAATCCCCAAATGCGAAGGGACAGCTTTTCGCGAGACGGCGCGTACGGTTTTCAAAAGCGCCTCTGTGCGCGAGCCGGCCCAATGAGCCGGACTTGGGGTATAAAAGTCAAATGACAAGGCGTTCATCTCACGCCGATAAGGCGCGGATCGATCAGCACTTTTTATAAGTCAAAAAGAATTTTTGATGACTTCCCAACGCCGCCGCTATTGCGTCGTCGTATCGTCGTCTTCGTCGCCGTTGCTTTTACCCGACGCCATCCACTTCTTCACGCCGGTAAAGATGGAGGGATGACAAGCGCCCAAAGGTCCGGATGCAGAATCGGCGCTGGCATCGCCCCGCGCGATCGCATCCTCATAGTGGGTTTTGCAATAGGCTTCCTGCTGCTTCTCAAGGTCAGCCTGCGAAACCTTCTTCTCCCGATCCGGGTCCTGAATTTCAGCTAGCGACGGACGCCCTTCTTTGCCGCTTCCCGGATCTGGCAGGGACGCGACGCTGGGCGGCATGACAAGCGGTTGGCGAACCTTCATTTTCGGCTCGGCTGCCGGGCCCTGGTCGCCGTTCAAGCCGACGACATCGAAGATTTTTCCGTTGAGCTGGACGCCGTCGTATCCGCAGCCCGAAAGCGCCAGCAAAGCCACACCCGCGGGCACGAGCAGCAACGCTTTCGCGAAAGATTTCAAAGGCATACAGCTTTCCCCGTGCCCCAATGCGACACGCCCCACGCAGCGTCGCACATAATCCGACCTTTGCGGCGCTATTGCGACTCGCTGAAGAAGGACTCATACAACAGTGCCGCAACGCCAGCAACGATCGCCACATCGGCAATGTTGAAGACGTACCAATGGAACCCAAAGGCATGCAGCGAGAAGAAGTCCGCGACGCCGCCTAGCCGCAGCCGGTCGATGGCGTTGCCGATCGCGCCGCCGATAATGAGCGCCAATCCGATCGCCATCGTCTTGCCCGCCCCCGAGCGGTTGAGCCACAGCCACAGACATATGCTCGCGAACGCGGCAAAGGCCGCCAGCAAGTATTGGCCGAGCATGCTTTCCTGATTGAACAGCGAATAGCTGATGCCGATGTTTTTCACGTAGACGAGATCAAGGAACGGAAAGACCTCGACGCGGCCTTTGCTCTCGATGTCGAACACCGACAGCATCCAGAATTTGTGCAGCTGATCGACGACGACCGTCGCAACTATCACCGCGAGCGCCAACGACGCCCAGCGGCTCCAGAAAAAACTTCGCGGGCTTGCGGTTGCCATCACGCTGTTGCCCGCGCGTCGATTTCGCGAACGGCGGCGGCGTCGCGGGCCGAAAGATCGGGGTAATCTGGATCAACGCCAACGTCCTTGGTGATCCGCCACGAGCGCGCGCACTTCTTGCCTTCCGCGCGCTTGACCACGACGCCGACGCCGGGCTCGTTCGGCAAAGTGAAGGCTCCGGCAGGCGGCGCGTTGCTTGAAATCGAAATATCCGAGGTAATGCAGACCTCGGCCATATCGACTCCCTCAAGACCAGACATCAGGTCGGCGTCGGTCACGTAGACGTCTGGTGCGGCTTCGAGCGACGAGCCGATTTTCTTGTTCGCGCGCTCGATTTCCAAAGCACCCGTGACAACGCTGCGGACTTCCTTCACGCGGTCCCACTTGGCGGCGAGGTTCTCATCACGCCATTCGCGCGGAATCTTCGGGAAGGGCAGCAGATGAATGCTGTCGCTCTCATTCGGGCGGTATTGCAGCCATGCTTCCTCGGCCGTGAATGACAGGATGGGCGCGAGCCACTTGAGCAACGCATCGCACAGATGGTCGATCACGGTGAGCGTCGCGCGGCGCTTGAGGCTCGACGGCGCTTCGCAATAGAGCGCGTCCTTGCGGATATCGAAGTAGAAGGCTGACAGCTCGGTATTCATGAACTGCGTCAGCAGACCGACGATCTTGCGATAGTCGTAATGCTCATAGGCTTTACGGATTTCGTGATCGAGCTCGTTGAGCCGATGCAGCATGAGGCGTTCCAACTCGAACGGCTCCATGTCCTTGAATGCGACTGCATCGCCCGGCTCGAAGTGAGCGAGCGCGCCGAGCATCCAGCGCAGGGTGTTCCTCAGTTT
>DATLJG010000404.1:0-8850 GCA_035538995.1 Hyphomicrobium sp.
CGAACGCCCGCCTCGTAATCCGGATGCACCTTCTTGAAGTGCGCGAGCTGGCGCTCGGCAATGAAATCCGGGATGCCCCACATGGCTTCGGCGACGTTGTTGAACAGCCGCGCCTTCTGCTCCTTGTTGAACAGATTGAAGAGCGCCGTGACCTGACGATAGTCGTCGTTGCCGTCGCGGTGGCTGTAGCGATCGGCGTCGCCGGAGATCTTCAGCGGCGGTTCGGCCAACGACTTGTCTTCGACCACGCCATTGAACGAGTTCGGCTCGTAATAGGCGTCCGGGTTGCCTGTCTCCTGCGGGAAGAAGCGCATTGGGCCGTCCTTATGATAGTTATGGACGGGACACCGCGCGGCGTTCACCGGCAGGTGCTCGTAGTGCGTTCCCAGACGATAGCGATGCGCATCGGCGTAAGAGAAGACGCGCGCTTGCAGCATCTTGTCGGGTGAGAAGCCGATTCCCGGAACGATATTCGAAGGCGAAAACGCCGCCTGCTCGATCTCAGCGAAATAGTTCTCGGGATTACGATTGAGTTCGAGAATGCCGACGTCGATCGGCGGATAGTCGGCGTGCGGCCAGACCTTGGTCAGATCGAACGGGTTGTACCAATGCTTGTCGGCGTCGGCTTCCGGCATGATCTGCACCTGCATTTTCCATTTCGGAAAATCACTGCTTTCGATGGCATTGAACAGGTCTTCCTGGGTGGACTCGCGCGTGTGACCGATGATGTTGCTGGCCTCGGCGTTGGTCCAATGCTTGTGGCCCTGGAGCGTCTTGAAATGGAATTTGACCCAGAACCGCTCGTTGTTCGCATTGATCAGCGAGAACGTGTGTGAGCCGTACCCATTCATATGGCGCACGGAGACAGGCAAGCCGCGATCCGACATCAGGATCGTCACCTGATGCAGGGACTCCGGCGACAGCGACCAGAAATCCCACATCGCGGCCGGTGAGCGCATGTTGGTTTTCGGGTGGCGCTTCTGCGTGTGGATGAAGTCCGGAAACTTGAAAGCATCGCGGACAAAAAACACAGGCGTGTTATTGCCGACGAGATCCCAATTGCCTTCGCTGGTGTAGAATTTGAGCGAGAAGCCGCGCACGTCGCGCTCGGCGTCGGCTGCGCCGAGTTCGCCCGCGACTGTCGAGAAACGTGCGAGCATATCGGTCTTGGCGCCGGGCTGCAGCACCTTCGCCTTCGTGTACTTTGAAATATCGCCCGTGATCGTCAGGGTGCCGTAGGCGCCCCAGCCCTTGGCGTGCACGGTGCGCTCCGGAATGCGCTCCCGATTCTGATGCGCGAGCTTTTCGATCAGCTGATAGTCTTGCAGGAGAAGAGGGCCGCGCGGTCCTGCGGACATCGAATTCTGGTTGTCGGCGACGGGAGCGCCTGCAGCGGTCGTGAGCTTCTTAGTGTCGGTCATGATGCATCCTTGGTTGGGGAAACCAACCGCGACGTGACATCAGAACGTCTCTAAGAACCAATAAAATTTGCGACACATGCAATAACGCCAGCTTATGATAATCAGAAAGCCTGATGGGCGCGATCAATACGACGGACACGGCGCAATTAGTTCGTGTCCATGTTGCGGCCATACGTTTTGAATTTGACTAGTAAGCGAGACATCTCGCGATCGTCGAGCAGATGCGGCTTTCCGAGCGTCAGAACCTTATAATACTGCTCGGCGAGTATTTCGATTTCCGCCGCGAGTTCGAGCGTGTGCGCGAGCGTATCACCAATTGCAATCAGGCCGTGGTTCGCCATCAGACAGGCATCGCGCTTGCTGAGGCCCGTTGCCACATGTTGTGCTAATTCGTCCGTTCCGAACGTTGCGTACGGCACGCAGGGAATATCTTTCCCGCCCACCACGCCAACCATGTAATGAAACGCCGGTATCGGCTTATGAGCGCAGGCCAGAACGGTGGCGTGCATCGAATGGGTATGAACGACGGCCGATCGATCCGGCCGGGCTCGATACGCCGCAAGATGGAAGTGCCATTCGCTCGATGGTGTTTGACGGCGATCCTGAACCTTTCCGTCGCCTGCAACGAAAACGACGTCGTCCGGCCCGATTTCGTCATAACGTTTGCCCGATGGCGTGATCAGCATTCCGTCTTCGAACCGGCATGATACGTTGCCGGAGCGCCCGGGCGACAAGCCGGAGCGGCTCATCGTGAGCGCCGTTTCAAGGACGGCCTTGCGAAGGCTTTTTTCGCTTGGCGGTTTGGCTTTTGTCATGCAGCGGCCGTCTTTCGCTCGGGATAGAGGGACAACAAACCCTCGCGCGACGCCGGGCAAACTCCGCGCTCCGTGATCAACCCGGTTACGAGACGAGCCGGCGTGACGTCGAAGGCGGGATTGCGAGCGGGCGTTCCTTCGGCGGCGATCGCGACCGAAGCAAGCGTGCCATCGGACAAGCGGCCCTGCACGCTCAGCACTTCATCGGCGCTGCGTTCCTCAATCGGAATGTCCGCGCCACGATCTATCGTCCAATCGATCGTCGAAAAAGGAAGCGCGACGTAGAAAGGCACGCCGCTATCCTGCGCCGCGAGTGCCTTCAGGTAGGTGCCAATCTTGTTCGCGACATCACCGCAGGCCGTGACGCGATCGGTTCCGACGATGACCAGATCGACGTCGTTATGCTGCATGAAATGCCCGCCGGCATTGTCGGCAATGAGCGTGTGCGGGACGCCATGATGCAATAGCTCGAATGCGGTCAACGCCGCGCCCTGCCCGCGCGGCCGCGTTTCATCGACCCAGACATGGACCGGAATTCCGGCGTCATGCGCCTGATAGATTGGCGACGTCGCTGTTCCCCAATCGACGCATGCCAACCAACCGGCGTTACAGTGCGTCAGGATGTTAAGCGGCTTTCCGTTCTTTTTCGCGGCGAGTTCCTTGATGACCGGCAAACCGCTGACGCCGATGCGGCGGCAGGTTTCGACATCGTCCTCGGCGATTTCGGCGGCGCGGGCGTAAGCGGCAGCGGCGCGGGATTTCGGCGCCAGCGGCGCGAGAACGGTACGCAGATCGTTCACGGCCCAGCGCAAGTTGACGGCGGTCGGGCGCTGCTCCGCAAGGAATTGGAGAGCGTGATCGAGAGCGGCATCTGACGGATCGCTGCGCATCGCCAGAGCAACGCCATAAGCCGCCGCAACACCGATCAACGGCGCGCCGCGAACCTGCATCGACTTGATGGCGTGGGCGGCGTCCTCGACCGTGCTCAAGGTCACGCGCCGAAGTTCATGGGGAAGCGCGGTCTGATCGATGATGCCGACGGACCAACCGTCAGGCTGCAGCCAAATCGTGCGCGACGGCACGCCATCAATCTTCATAATGCGTCTCCTGCAGTGCCGACGATTTCGCAAAGGCGACGATTTCCGTTGCACACTCGGCGGCGCACGTTTGCAATAGCATATGTGCGGCCGGAAAGACGATCATCCGGGCGCCACCCTTGCGGCTGATGGCCTTCTGCATGGCAATCTTCGGAACAAGCCAATCACCGCGTCCGTGCAATGCCAGGATGGGACAGCGCAACTTCGCGAAGTCGTCTCGCACATCCACCCCGGCTACGGCGCGGAAGCGGGCCGCGCGCACGGCAAGCGACATTCCCTCGACAATGGCCTCCGTTTTTTCACTCAGTTCCGGGTCGCCGTACGGCCCCATCAGAATGGCATCTCTGATGTGTTTGGGTGTCGTCTGCGGGCCGACGCGCGACGCCCTGCGGATGAGCCATCCCGGCCACGGCGGCGTGATGAACGTCGCTGCGAGCACGAGGCCACGAATTTGAGCGCCAAGCCCGGAGGCTATGCGAATGGCGACAGGACCCGAAAAGGACTCTCCCAACAGGATGATTTCACGGTTTCCGATCGCCTTTCGAACCAGATCGATGTAACCGCCGTATCCCAGTGTCGGATCGTTCGGGTAGCGTACGACGCTGACGCGAAAATCGGCGGCGAGGTGCGGAGTCAGCCGTTGGAAAAGCTCTCCGGTGCCGTCGAGACCGGGCAAGAGCATGATCTCGCTTGCACCGGCTGCCATGCTCAACTCTCCGGAGGGCCAGCCATTGGAATGTGCACCGTTCCGTCGAGGCTGCACGCCTCACATCGCAGCACGTACCATTCCGCATACGGCCGCGCCGAGCGGTCGATAATGATCAAGCCCGGCGTGCTGCACACCGGGCAGAAACAGCGCGCGTCCGGATTGCTCCGCCATGTGGCGATGCTCGCCAGCGCGCTTTCCAATCGGTCGGCAGGCAGGTCCATCGCCACATCAATGTCCGCCGAAGGCGATCAACGCCTGACTCGGCACCCCGAGATCTGCCAACCGTTTCATTCCGCCAAGATCAGGCAGATCAACGATGAACGTCGCTCCGATGATGCGGCCTCCCGAGCGCTGCACGAGTTTCGCCGCTGCTTCGGCCGTGCCGCCGGTGGCAATCAGATCGTCAACAATGAGCACGCGCGACCCGTCAGCAATGGCATCCTCGTGAACCTCGATGACATCGACGCCATATTCCAGCGTGTATTCCTGACCGATCGTTTTCCAGGGCAATTTTCCCTTCTTGCGGATCGGAACGAAGCCGCATTCGAGGCGGTCGGCGATGGCGCCGCCCAGAATAAAGCCGCGCGCTTCGATGCCCGCCACCACGTCGATCTTCTTATCCTCAAACGGCTTCGCCATATGCTTGATCGCCTTCTTCAGCCCCTTGGCATCGGCGAGAAGCGTCGTGATATCGCGGAACATAATTCCGGGCTTGGGATAGTCAGGGATCGTCCGAATGAGGTCTTGAAGATCTTGCACTTGCTGCACTCCCGCCAAATTGACGGCGCAAAATAGCAATAACCTCGGCATATAGGTAGAAGCAGCGTCACGATCATGCACCAATTGGTGCGGCGCGTGGCATTATGATGTTTGCGTGAAGGTGGCGTGATGGCCTCATACGGCCCGATTGCGATGACCGAGCCCGATTTCGGCACATTTGCCGACGAAACTGACGATCTTCCGAGAACTCTACGACGCGAAAAGGAAGCGCGTGCGCGCCAAGCGCGAGAGCGTGCCGCAATGGAGCGCGCGGCAGCGCCGAGCCTGTCGGCCGGCGACGATGATTACGGCCGCCCACAGCCGCGAATCTATCGCTCGGCGGACGACGGCGAGAATGCGATTCCCGCGACGGTGCGGGCCTTCAATGTACCGTTCGTTCACCTGGCGATGTTTTTCATGAAGGCGGTTCTGGCCGCGATCCCGGCCCTGCTTCTTCTTGGTGCGATTTTATGGTTCCTGGGCTCGGGCCTCGAGGCTCTGTTCCCGCAACTCGTCAAGATGAAAATTCTGATCGGCTTCCAGGGCTAGATCGCACGATCCCATCGAACAACGCTGCTCCCATCGAGAGCAGCGTTGAATCTCGAAGCTATCGGTCTGCCGATTATGGGTTCTTGAGTTCCATGAAGCGGATACGGTTGTTGAAGGGATCAATCACCGTCAGTTCCAGGCGCGTGCCTTCATCCTCAAGTCCGGGCTTCATGTAGCGGTAATTCTTGGACGTGAGTTCCTTGTGGAAGTCACGAATGCCGCTCATGTAAACGCACATGTTGCCGCCGGGCGTCGCGTCTCCGGCATGCTCGGAGAGATGCAGTCGCAGCCCGGCTCGCGAGACCTGCTCGTAAAGCGGGAAGTTGTCGCCATAGCGGTGTTCCCAATCGACGGTGAAGCCAAGAAAGCCGAGATAGAACTCGTGCGCCTTCTCCACGTCAAAGATGCGTACGATCGGTACGGCTTGTTGGAAAGCAATGGCGTTGCTACCGCCCGATGCGGCCGTGCCTTCGATTTTTGCTGACAGGATATTCCAGTTTGACAGCCCGAACTGACGGGCAACGATTTCGAGCGCTTCACTGTGGTTGATCGTCGAACCGCGCTCGGCAAGAGCTTCCCGCATGGCCTTCGCCATGATCTTCGCATCGCGATAATCGCGCATAGCCGTTTCTCTCCGTTACGGCGAAGTTTCCGTCAGCGCCCGCATTGCCAACGCCTTCGCCCGAACGGTTGAAACGGTCAGGGAGGTTCAGTGGGAGGCGTTCGCCATGCCCCAAGAAGGGCGCGGGCTGCCGGCCGCCTCCAGCCGTGGCCGGACGATACCGTATGCGGGCCGGCATTGTAAGCCGCAAACTTGCGGGGCGGAACGTGTGTGCTTGAGCGATGGGCTTGGAGGCTTTAGCCGAGAACGCGGCCTGCTATGGCGTCGAGCTTCTTCATAAGCTCGGGATCGCGTGCGTCGGCAGGCGTGATGATCGCGACATCGAGCGCCCTGTCGGAGCCGATCGGACACGCAGGATGCTCGCGTGGAAAATCGCGCGCCAGGCGCGCCACCAGGCGCTGCGCTTTCTCGGTATTGTCATGCATGACGGCGAGGATCGTCGCGACGTCGACGTGCGCATGGTCGTCGTGCCAGCAGTCGTAGTCGGTGACCATCGCGACGCTGGCATAACAAAGCTCTGCTTCGCGCGCGAGTTTGGCTTCCGGCATGTTGGTCATGCCGATGACGTCGCAATCCCAGGAGCGGTAGAGATTGCTTTCGGCGCGCGTCGAGAATTGCGGCCCCTCCATCGCCAGATAAGTGCCGCCGCTGTGCACTTTGATCTTTTCCGACTTGGCGGCTTTTTCGAGCGCCTCGACCAACAACGGGCTGACCGGATCGCCCATCGCCACGTGCGCGACGCAACCTTTTCCGAAGAACGTTTTTTTTCGCGCGAAGGTGCGATCGATGAATTGGTCGGGGAAAACGAAATCGCCCGGCGGGTATTTCTTTTTCAACGAGCCGCATGCCGACACCGACACGAGATCGGTGACGCCGGCGCGCTTCAAGGCGTCGATGTTGGCGCGATAGTCGATATCGCCCGGCGCGAGTTTATGACCGCGGCCGTGGCGTGGAAGGAAGCGGATCGGCAAGCCGTCGATATCGGCGAACATGATGTCGTCCGATGGCGTGCCCCACGGACTTTCGATATGGCGCCACTCCGCGTGCTCGATGCTCGGCAGATTGTAAAAACCGCTGCCGCCGACGATGCCAAGAACCGATTGTGTCATTGTCCCCACCCGATTTGTCGTTTGCGCAGCGTAAAAGACTTTGCGCAAGTTCGTTCTAATTTTTTCACACCGTTCAACACCGCATCCGGCAACGCGCAATACACCTTACTCGCGGTTTTGCGCTGCTCAAAGGCATTGAGCCCGCCTACTATCGGGGCGCAGTTACGTCGATACCAAAGGACGAAGTTCCCCCCGTCGAGGAAAGGTCAAGTCCCATGAATCTCGTTTCGACAATTATGCAGCTTCTCGGCCCGACAATCATCAGTCGCATCGCCTCAAGTTTTGGGGTCAACCAGGGCCTTGTTGGAAGTGCGATTGCAGCCGCCGTTCCAGCTCTGCTCGCAGGACTTACGAAGACTGCTTCACAAAGCGCCGGCGCGACTCAGCTTTCGAACGCGGTCGCCAAGCAAGACCCGTCAATTCTCAGCAACCTTGGCAATCTGCTCGGCGGACCCAACCAGCAAGCGCTCGCCGATCAGGGCACGAACGTCCTGTCGTCGTTGCTCGGTGGTTCGTCGACGAACGCTCTCGCCAACGCGATCGGCAAGTTCAGCGGCCTTAGCGGAACACAAGGCAGCTCTCTGCTCGGTATGCTGGCACCGGTCGTTCTCGGCCAGCTCGGGCAAGTGCAGAAAAGCTCCGGCCTAGATGCCGGCGGCCTCGCCAACCTTCTCAACAGCCAAAAGGACAATATCGCGGCGGCTCTTCCTGCGGGATTTTCCAACCTGCTCAGTGGGACCGGTCTTCTCGACGGGCTGGGAAATCAGACCACAGCTCGCACGGCGCCTGTCCAGAAAGCGGCTCTACCCGGCACCACGGACTGGAGCAAATGGCTGATACCGGCGGCGTTGGCGATCCTCGGCTTGTGGCTACTGAGTAGCTATGGCTGCGAGCGCGAGAAGACGCAGAACACCGAGACGACGGCGCCGTCGCAAACGACACCGATGGCCGCAGACGCCACGCTCGTTGACACGACATCGAAGGCGCTTAATGGCCTAACCACGGCGCTCAGCGGCATCAAGGACGAAGCAAGCGCCAATGCGGCCGTGCCGCAGCTTCAGGACATCGCCAAGCAGATCGAGAGCGTGAAAACCGCCGCCGCGCCGTTTTCGGCCGATACCAAAAAGCCGATCGCGTCGCTCGTCGCCAATGCGCTTCCGGGGATCACCGCTGCAATCGAGAAAGCCGTCGGCATTCCTGGTGTCGCGGCAATCCTCAATCCGATCCTACAGCCGTTACTCGCAAACCTGGAGTCCCTGTCGAAGACCTGATGACTGCGAGCGTTCCATGTCGCAAACAGAAAAGGCCCCATTACGGGGCCTTTTTTGTATCTCGCTGGAGCGCAGATCAGTGCTTGATCGCCGACCAGATGCGCTTCTTGCCGATGTAAAGAAGGATCGTCGTCACGATCAGATACAGCAGCACCTGCCATCCGATGCGCTTACGCTGATCGAGGCTGGGGTCCGCCGTCCAGGACAGGAAGGCCGCGACGTCGTTGGCGTAATTTTCGACCTTCTGCGGAGTGCCATCCTGATAAGCGACGGCGCCATCCGACAGCGGCGGCGGCATGCTGATCTGATGTCCAGGGAACGCCGCGTTGTAGAACTTGCCCTCGACCAGATGGAATTCGGCGGGCGGTTCTTTGAAGTCCGTCATCAAAGCGTGGATGTAGTCGGCGCCACCTTCCTGATAGCCCTTCAGGATATCTCCGAGCATCAGGAACGGATGGATGTACCAAGGGGACTCGCGCTCGACGTCCCGGGCCCGTG
>DATLJG010000405.1:0-2455 GCA_035538995.1 Hyphomicrobium sp.
GCAAGGCGCTCGATCCCAACTGTCAGCCTTCGAGCTGCAGCGTATCGCGGCGGCGCTTCGTCTTCTTCGTTTTTGCGGCTTCCGGTTCCGGCAGGCGTTCATAGCGGACACCCGGAAAGATGACGATATCGGCGGAACCGCCCTTCATTGCCGATGGAGCCGGCGCGCGTCGCGGCGGACTCCTGAATTCCACGATCGTTGCCATGCGTGGTCCCTCAAACGCCCGGAGCGTGTTCCGGGCCCGGCGGCTCTCCCCGTCATGAGGCTCTCAACCACTGAGTTATAACACCGTACGAAAACCGTCGTGGTGCGAATGCGTTGTGGCCGCACGAATCATCGCATGAGTCGATTAGGCTTGCACATGCCTTAACGACCGGTAAACCGCCAGCATATGTCAGGCGCCTTCGATCGGCTGCACGTCGCTGGCGTCGAGCTTCGACAGCATCTCGTCGATCGACGCGCCGTCGATTTGCAAATCCGGCGCAACGTCCTTGAGCGGAATGAGAACGAACGCCCGCTCGGCGATGCGCGGATGCGGAACGACGAAATCCGGCTCATCGATCTTCAAATCGCGGAACGTCAGAACATCGACGTCGATGATGCGCGGCCCCCAGCGCTGAATGCGAACACGCTTCATGTCGTTTTCGACCGCCTGGCAACGCCGCAGCAGCTCGCGCGGAGACACGTCCGTCTTGACCGCCAGGCAGGCGTTGACGAACCAGTCCTGATCGGTGACGCCCCACGGAGCCGTACGGTAGAACGCTGATCGCGCCGCCACGCTGACGGCGCCGTCCGCCGTCAGCAGCTCGATCGCGTGCTCGATGTTGCCGGCCCGGTCGCCGATGTTCGAACCGAGTCCGATCGTCGCATCGAACGCCGCGCGCGATGACACGCCAGTAGCGTTGGCTGGTTGAGCGGCCCGCGACATGCGTCAGCCGATCAATCGTACTTGATGTACGCGAACCGCATATCGCCATGCGGCGTGCCTTCGAGGCCTTTACCTTCTTTGCCCGGCTGCCAATGCACGACGTCCTCGATCTTCTTCGCAAGCTCGAGGTCCTTCGACGTGATGCCCTTCGCGGAATGCGTCATCAACCGCACCTCGACCCAAGCGTAGGACGCCGTGATGTCGGGATGATGCCACGCCGCTTCCGCAAGATGGCCGATGGTGTTGACCACCATCAGAGTGCCCTTCCAGCTCGCCGTCTTGTAGGTGCGGCGAATCCAACCATCCTCGAGCTTCCATGCCGGCAGATTAGCCTGTAACCAAGCCTTAACGTCGGCCTCTGACATGGGTTTTTCGCGTTCGGCGCTCATCTTGCCCTTATGCTCCTTTTGTCGGACAACTCAGCCCGAATCCTAGCGCCGCTCGCCCCTCGAACGCAAACGCGACCCGGCCGCATGGATACTCAGCGAAAGGAATTCCGCTTCGTGAGGCATAATCCTCCGCCTTCGACCACGATCCGCGTCATTGCGCCCGCGCGCCTTCACCTTGGTTTTCTTGACCTCAACGGCAACCTCGGGCGGCGCTTCGGCAGCATCGGGATGGCTGTCGATCATCCGGAGACGGAGCTGACATTAAAACACGCCACCCACAACGAAGCCCACGGTTTTGAATCCAGGCGGGCCTTGGCGCTGCTCCGGAAATTCGCACCGCAGTCGTCGGCGGGCGGCTATAGAGTCGATATTCATAAGGCTATTCCGGCCCATACCGGCCTTGGGTCGGGCACACAGTTGGCGCTTGCCATCGGCGCGGCGATTGCCAGCATGGAAGGCCGCGAGCTATTGGCCAGCGATCTGGCGGCATTGGGCGAACGCGGCGCCCGCTCCGGCATCGGGCTATCGGCATTTACCTCTGGCGGCTTCATCGTTGACGGCGGCAAAGGCCCGAACGGCAGACCGCCGCCGCTAACCCTGCGCGCCGATTTTCCCAGCGACTGGCGCGTCCTGCTGATTTTCGATGACCGGGGGGCGGGCGTCTCCGGTGAAGCCGAGCTGACGGCCTTCGCCGACCTGCCCGAATTCCCGCAAAGCGCGGCGGCCCACATCTGTCATCTCGTTTTGATGAAACTTGTACCGGGTTTGAAGGAACGCGATATCGCCGCCTTCGGCTCGGCCATTACCGAAATCCAGCAGATCGTGGGCGGCCATTTTGCCAGCAAACAGGGCGGTAGCGCCTGGACCAGTCCCGCCGTCGGCCGCCTTGCACATCGCATGCAGGATCTTGGCGCGACAGGCATCGGACAAAGCTCCTGGGGCCCGACGGGCTTCGCCTTTGTCGAGAGCCCGGCGGCGGCACAACGCCTCTATGATTCTTTGGTCGAAGACGCTAAAGGCGACGGTCTCAGCATTCTCGTTGCGCGAGGCCGCAACACCGGCGCCAGCATCGAACCAATTCAAATCTAAAAAGAACGGAGCTTGAGAGATCCATGAGCGACGCTACCCCTATTTTGCA
>DATLJG010000406.1:0-4804 GCA_035538995.1 Hyphomicrobium sp.
GCCTGGGTTTCCGGTCTCGTTCGGCATATGCGTTCGCTGAACCCGATGCTTCTCTATATTTGCGATCCTATCCTCGGCGACGATCCGGGAGGGCTGTATATCGATGCGCCCGCTGCCGCGGCCGTGCGTGATGCACTTGCCCCGCTTGCCGACGTCCTGACTCCGAACCGGTTCGAACTCGAATGGCTGACGCGCACCAAGGTCGAGTCGCCCGAGGATGCCGCGCAAGCAGCGCTTCAGCTCGAACGTTCGATTGTCGCGGCGACCTCGATACCGGCCGGACCCGACGACCTTGCCAACGTGCTGGTCAACGGCGGCAGTGTCCTCGTCGACACCGTGCGGAAATTGCCCGATATTCCACACGGCACCGGCGACTTGTTCGCGGGATTCCTGACCGCGCGGTTGTTGCTCGGCGCCTCGGTGACTGATGCGTGGAAACACGCCATTCAGGGCGTCAGCTATGGACTCGAGGCAAGCCGTGGGAGCGACCGCATCATGCTGCCGCTCATCGACTGGGCATGGCTGTCGTCCTGACGGGAGCGATGACGGACCTGATGACGATCACGATCTATCATAATCCTGCCTGCGGGACGTCACGCAAGACGCTGGAGCTCATCCGGCAAAGCGGCACGGAACCGCAGATTATCGAGTATCTGAAGACTCCGCCGACGCGCGCCGAACTCACCGGGCTGATCACCGCGATGGGCCTGACGCCACGACAACTACTTCGGCAAAAAGGAACGCCGTACGACGAGCTTGGGCTGGCCGACGCAAATCTCGACGACGACGCGCTGCTGGATGCGATGATGGCGCATCCGATCCTTATCAATCGTCCGATTGTCGTGACGCCGAACGGAACGCGCCTCTGTCGTCCCGCAGATCTCGTTCTCGAAATCCTGCCCAAAAAGGACGGCGACGCGCCGACAAGCAGCTCGACAAAACGCCGCTGACGATTTCGCCAATCCGGCTTTCCGGAGCGTTACGGTCCTGGCGCGGATTTCCTATGCACTTGCTCACCCGGTGACAGCTCAATAGGTTCGCCCCAATTGAGGATGCCGGGGATCGCCTATGAAGCCAGCAACAGATCGCACGACTATCAGCCGCGAATCCGCCGCTGGATTGGTCCTGCTCGGCGCAGCCTTGCTGGCGCTTATCATCGCCAATTCGCCCTTATACGGTGCGTACGAACGTTGGCTTGCGATGCCCTTATCCCTGGGCATGGCGCCGGTCATCCTGACCAAGCCGCTGCTGCTTTGGATCAACGACGGCCTGATGGCGGTGTTCTTTTTTCTCGTCGGTCTCGAAATCAAACGCGAAATGCTGCGCGGGGCGCTGTCGACGCGGAAAACAGCAATTCTACCGATCATTGCGGCAGTCGGCGGCATGATGGCCCCGGCCGTGATCTATGCGGCCATCAACTGGGATAACGACGTGGCGCTCAAAGGCTGGGCGATCCCGGCGGCGACGGATATCGCGTTTGCCGTCGGAGTCATGGCAGTGCTCGGTTCGCGCGTTCCGCAAAGCCTCAAGGTCTTTCTTCTGGCGCTCGCCATCATCGACGATCTCGGGGCGATCCTGATCATCGCGTTTTTCTACACCGAGGGGCTGTCGCTTTCGGCACTGGCACTCGCATTTGCAGGCGGCGCGGTTCTGGCGCTGTTGAATTATCGCAACGTCCTCAAGGTCTGGCCTTACCTTCTCGTCGGGGCGTTTATCTGGATTTGCGTGCTGAAGTCGGGGGTTCATGCGACGCTCGCCGGTGTCGCAACGGCGCTCGCCGTGCCACTGACCGGCGACAAGGGCCGCGAAGGACCACTTGAACCTCTCGAACGCCGGCTCGATCCTTGGGTAACCTTCATCATTCTTCCGATTTTTGCCCTCGCCAACGCCGGCGTGTCGTTTGCAGGGATGTCGGCGCTGGAAATTCTTTCGCCCATTCCGCTCGGCATCGCGCTCGGCCTGATCATCGGAAAACCCCTCGGAATATATGGGTTCACGCGGTTGGCGATCCGGAGCGGGGCCGCCGCGCGCCCTTCGGGCGCGACCGAGATGCAGCTATTCGGCACAGCCATTCTTGGCGGCATTGGCTTCACGATGAGCCTTTTCATCGGCATGTTAGCCTTTCCAGATCCTCAGACGAGCGCCGACGTCCGATTGGGGGTGCTGGCCGGTTCGCTGGTGTCGGCGACGGTCGGCTACCTCGTGCTGTCGAGAACGAGCGCTCGCTTGAACACCGGCATCACGTTGCGTGGCGGATCCTAAGCAGGAGAAAAAATTTCAATGAAGAGTTTTCCCGATACGCTTGCCGATCGCTATCGCCGCTTCAAATACCGGACTTTCGTACCCAATGCCGCGCACTACGAAGAGCTGGCGAACGGGCAGAACCCCGAAACGATGGTGATTTCGTGCTCGGACAGCCGCGTCGATCCCGAGACGATCTTCAGCGCCATGCCGGGCGAACTGTTCGTCCTGCGCAATATCGCCAATCTCGTACCGCCCTTTGAAACAGGCGGAAATTATCATGGCGTCAGCTCGGCCATCGAATTTGCGATCCTGAACCTCAACCTCAAACACCTCATCGTCATCGGTCATTCCGGGTGTGGCGGAATCAAAGCCGCTCTCAACCAAAACGCCGCCATCCAAACGGAGGCCAAGTTCATCTCACGCTGGATGTCGATGCTGGATGACGCGCGCCTTGCGGTCCTTAAAGACAACCCGAATGCGTCCGCAGAAGAGCGGCAACGGGCACTCGAACTCGAAGGCATCAAGCAAACGCTCACGAATCTGCGGACGTTTCCGTTCGTGCGCGAGCGGGAAGAGAAGGGGCAACTGCAGATTCACGGTGCGCACTTCGATATCAAATCCGGAACGCTCAGCGTCTATGACAATGAGACGAAAAAGTTCCAGGCGCTGTAGGCCGATTCTGCGATCATCGGAAAACGGCTTTGCAATCCATCACGGGTTGGATGCCGTTTTTCCCTCCGCGCGGGCCTTTTCAATGGCCGGAAGCAATCTGGTTTTCAGCGAGTCTTCCGAAATCGGCCCGACGTGCTTGTAGACGATCTGGCCCTTGCCGTTGACGACGAACGTCTCGGGCGTGCCATAGACGCCCCAGTCGATGGCGGCGCGCCCTTGCAGGTCGGTGCCCACCGCCGTGTAGGGATTACCGAAGCGGCCGATGAAGCGGCGGGCCGCATCGGCACGGTCCTTGTAGTTGACACCGAAAATATCGACATCGGCCGTGCTCTTCAGCTTCTCAATGAGCGGGTGCTCTTCGATACAGGGCACGCACCATGAGGCCCAGAAGTTGACGACGGAGACGCGGCCCTTGGCGAGGTCGGCGCTCTCGAAGCCCGGTTCCGGTTTGCCATTCGACATAAGGCCTTCGATCGGCGGGAAAACGCCTTTCGGGACCTCTCTGCCGAGCATCGTCGAGGGGACGAGTGACGGGTCGCCCGAACGCAACGCCATCGCAAAGAAGCCGGCGACGGCCGCGAATATAAGCACCGGCAACAGGCGCAGGACCACGGATCGGCGTTGGTTCACAGGTGCTACTCCGCGCCGGCCGACGAGCGGCGTCTGATACCGCGCTTCTCAAGGGCGGCAAGATCGGCGGCTTGCTTTCTACCATCCAGGATCAACCAGGCGATCAGTCCGGCGATCGTCACGGTCACGGCGCCGTAAGAGATCCAGATAAATGCAGCGTGCGGTCCGAAGTCCATATTCGTTACTCCGCCGCCTGCGCCGCGAGCCGATCGCGCCCGGCAACCGCTTGTGTGCGCATGGCCTTGACGCGCCGCCGGATCACTTCGTTGCGCATCGCTTTCAAGTGCATCGCAAAGAACAGGATGGTGAAGCCGATGGCCATGACCAGCAGCGGCCACCGCATGCTCGGATCAACGGTTGACGTGAAATCCGTCGATGGCTGATGCAGCGTGTTCCACCAGTTCACCGAGAACTTGATGATCGGCAGGATCGTCACGCCGACAAGGGCCAGGACGGCCGTCAGTTTGGCGGCGGCGGATTCATCATCGAGCGCGGCGCGCAGAGCAATCAGGCCGAGATACAGAAAGAACAGGATCAGGACCGAGGTCAGCCGCGCATCCCAGACCCAATATGTGCCCCACATCGGCTTGCCCCACAGCGATCCGGTCAGAAGCGCGAGGAACGTGAAAGCGGCGCCGATCGGAGCGGCGGCTTTCGCTGAAACGTCCGCCAGCGGATGACGAAAGACGAGAAGACCAAAGCTCGATAGCGCGATCAGCCCGTAGATCATCATGGAGAGCCAGGCGCACGGCACGTGGATGTACATGATGCGGACCGTCTCACCCTGCTGGTAGTCGGCGGGTGAATCGAGGAGCGCCAGATAGAGCCCGTAGGCGATGAGGGCGGCCGCGATCACCGATGCCCACGGAAGAACCCGGGACGACAGCTCCATGAAGCGGGTCGGATTGGCCAATTGCTGTGTCAGCGTCTGCATAGTGGGGATTTAAGCCTTTCGGGATAACCGCGCAATGAATGCGATATTACCGTTTATTGAAGTTGTATGCGTAGTGCCGCCGCAGCGGCGAGCGGACCGAGAACGGCCGCTGCAAGCGAAATCGCGGCCAAAATCAAGAACGACGCGCCGGTACCCGATGGTCCGGACGCGGCGCTGACGGCGGAAATGCCGAAAATGAGTGTTGGGACATAGAGCGGCAGAACGACAAGTGCCAGCAACAGGCCTCCGCGTCGCGCCTTCACAGTTAGGGCTGCGCCGATGGCGCCCAAGAAGCTGACGGCCGGAGTTCCGGCGAGCGTCGTC
>DATLJG010000407.1:0-3387 GCA_035538995.1 Hyphomicrobium sp.
AGCCAATCAATGCGATTTTGGCGCGCGCCATGCCGAGCTACCCCCAAGGAAACTTTATTGATTACCGATAGGGACATACGTCCCACGCCTTACACCTAGTCAAATTCTTTGAAGGCGCAAAGGCAAGCCGCAACTTTCGTACGGGCTTCGAATGTCTGCCTTGAATTCTCAGCCGTTTAGTGCCGGGCTCTGCCGCCCGAATGGCCCACGAGGTAGGCTTCCGAGCGCATTTCCGTCAACCGCGAAGCCGTGCGCTGAAACAACTCGGATCCGGGTCCGTCCGGATAAAGCGCATCCGGCTCCGCCGCCGCCGACGCGATCAGGCAAATGCGGTTGTCGTAGAGCGCATCGACCAGGGTTATGAAACGGCGCGCCACATCGCGGCGATCGGGCGTCAGCACGGGAATGTTGTCGATGATGACGGTGTGGAAGGCATGGGCGATGTGGAGATAGTCGTTGCCGCCGAGCGGCCGGTCGCAAAGTTCGTCGAACGTGAAGCGTGCGACGCCGACCGAGGCCAGCGGCACGACGAGCTTACGGCCCTTGACCTCGAGTACTTGAGGCTTGCCGCGATGCTTTCCCGTGAGCCGGTCCCAGTGGGCGTCAAGGGCCGCCTTCGCCGCCGCGTCGGCAGGATAAAAATAGAGTTGCGCGCCTGAGAGCTTGTCGAGCCGGAAGTCCTTCTGCGATGCGAGCTCGATCACGTCCATATGCGCCTGGATGTGATCGATGAACGGCAGGAACAGCTGACGATTCAGGCCGTTTTTATAAAGCTCGGACGGTTTGGCGTTCGACGTCGCGACGACGGTGACACCGGCCGCGAACAATCCATCAAACAACCGCCCGAGGATCATTGCGTCGGCAATGTCGGTGACGTGCATTTCGTCAAAACACAGAAGCTGGGCTTCGCTGGCGATGGCGCGAGCGACATGCGGAATGGGATCGCCGGGCGTGCTGTCGCGTGCCTCGCCGATCCGGTCATGCACGTCGGCCATGAACTCGTGGAAGTGGGCACGCCGTTTCGGCTCGAAAGACGTCTCCTCGAAAAAGAGATCCATCAGCATGGTTTTGCCGCGCCCGACGGAGCCCCAGATGTAAAGTCCGTGCGGCGGCTTCGGCGCGCTTCCGAACAACCACGACAGTGCGCTTTTGCGCCGGTGCGCGGCCATCAATTCGGTCTGCAGGGCATCCAGGCGTTCCGCGAGCATGGCCTGCGCCGCGTCCGGCTCGATTTCGCGTTCCAGCAGACGCTGCCGATAGCCCTCGATGATTGTACCCATGCGCCCCGCCTGACTGATCCCTTCTCGGTAATCGTGACGCCACAACGAACGCAACTCCTCGATCCCGCATCCTTCCTGCTGCGCGACCGAATGTCACCGCGCGCGTTCCTCCGGTCTCCTTGGCCAGTTCGGCAGCCGACGGACCGGACCTTGCCCTGAATCCGTCGCCGGGAAACGCATTGGTGCAATGCAACAATCGCTATCGCATTGCGCAAATCCCGCACCTTTTTTGGAGAGACTGCAGCGACTTGACGGACCGGCGGCGCGGCCCATCGAGCGCAATACGAGGAGTTACTAGAATGTTGGAAGAGGCACACGTCTCGACCGAGGCCCAATTCGGATTTATTCGGCGGCTGCTCGCGAGCGAAAGCTATTTGCTTCGCGATCATTTGCAGCGCCTGGATGAAGAAGCACGGCATCGGCGTTTCGCCCATGACGTCTCGGATGCGTTCATCGCGGACTACGCATTGCACGCGAGCGATTTCGGAAACGTCACTTTCGGATACTTCGTCGAAGGCGAAGTCCGCGGCGTCGCGGAGTTACGCCCTGGCGCACTCCTGAATAAGGATAGCGCCGAAGTCGCGTTTTCAGTGGAGAAGTCTTTCGTCAATCGCGGTATCGCCACGCAATTGATGGGGCGCATCATTCGCACGGCACGCAACCGAGGCTTCAGCCATCTCACGCTGGTCTGTCTTCCCGACAATGCAAAGATGCAGTCCATTGCGCGTCACTACGGTGCCGACCTCAAGATCGAGGACGGTTCGATCTTCGCCGACATCATCCCCGATCGCGCCGACTATCGTTCGATGGTCGCGGAGATGATCGACGAACCGATGACCTACCTGCACGCCGCGCTCGATTTGCAAACGCGCATTCGCGGTATCGTAGAAGTTTGATTGATTGGGATGCGGGTTTCGCGAATTCCGAATCGAATTGTGATTCTTTTTTCCGACTCGCATCGCCGCAATTAGCGATTTGAAATCGCTCGGAAACGCCGAGAGCATCCAAAAAATAGAAAAATTGCGACATTTGCGCAACAATTCGCGTTAATAAACTCCTTTTTGTACGTGATTTCAAACTTCTTGATCCACAAACTTCTCGAAGTTGCTCATGTTTGTTGAGTTCGAGCTGATTCGAACCCTAGAGGGAGACTAAACCTATGGCTAAAGCAGCAAAGAAGGCCGCTACGAAAACCAAAGCAGCCGCGAAGCGTAAGAAGCCGGTCGCCAAGAAGGCCGCAAAGAAAACCGTCCGCAAAGTCGCCAAGAAGGCCACCAAGAAGCGGGCTGCCTAAACCGGTTTGCGGCTTCCGAGTTCTGGATTGGGCATCGGACTTGGAAGCTGATCTGGTCGAAGAAAAGACCAGCGCTCCGGCGTTATTCTTTTTCAAATGGTCGGCGACAGCGATACGCGTCACCGGCCATTTCTTTTTGCCTTATTGAATGATTGGCGTATTAGGCCCGCTATTCCGGCAAATGGGTCACGGCCTCTATATTGTGGCCGTCCGGGTCCAATACGAATCCACCGTAATAATTCTCGTGATAATGCGGCCTCGGGCCAGGGGGGCCATTATCCCGGCCGCCAGCGGCGATCGCGGCGTCATAAAAGGCCTGAACGTCTTCGCGGTTGGCCGCTATGAACGCCACATGCAGGCGGCCTTTCAGAGCGGAACCCGTCCCGATCCAGAATTGCGGCCGGTGGCGACCGAAACCGGCATATCCGTCAGCGCCGCCGCCATCGTCAGAAAGACTGACTTCCTTCAACAAGACGATGCCAAGCGGCGCGAGCGCTTGCTTATAAAAGGCTAGCGACCGCGCGTAATCGGTCACGGGAAAGCCGATGTGATCAAGGATGTCCTGCATCGCAGGTTCCACTGGACCACTTGCTGCTCGACGAAAGCCCCAGGTTATCATACGCGCCGCTCGACCATCAGTTTCTTGAGTTCTGCGATTGCCTTCGCCGGCGAGAGCCCTTTCGGGCAAGCCTTGGAGCAATTCAGAATCGTGTGGCACCGGTAAAGCCGGAATGGATCTTCCAGGTTATCGAGCCGCTCGCCCGTCGCCTCGTCGCGGCTATCGATCACCCAGCGATACGCCTGCAGCAGAAT